>DATHGU010000191.1:0-5549 GCA_035317495.1 Solirubrobacteraceae bacterium | reverse complement strand
TGGAGAGCGCCATGGCGTCGGGAGAGGTCTTGGGGACTCCGACGCTGTTCATCGACGGCGTCGTGCATCGCGGCGCCTACGACGCGCCGTCCCTGCTCGAAGCGCTGTCGGCATGACAACCGACAGCGACCGCCCCGCGGAGCCGGAGCATGAGCGCGCCCGCTGGCGCGGCCGCACGCTGCCGGGGAGAGCGGCCAAGACAACGACGTGACGCAGACGACTCCTCAGCCTATGCCGGACGCTCCTTCAGCACGGAGAGCACGTTGCCGGCCGGGTCCTTGAACCACGCGATGTACGGTCCGCCGCCGCGCATGATGCCCCGTTCGTCCTGCTCGAAGCCGTCGTAGCGCTCGAGGCTCACGCCGCGGGCGAGGAGCTCGTCGACCGTGGCCTCGATGTCGTCGACCGGGAAGTTGAGGATCGTGAAGCCGGCCGGCTCGTGGCCCGGCTTGGGATACACGATCACGTCTCGTCCGCCGGCTATGTGCAGTGTCATCAGCCCGTTTGCCTCGGATGTCTTCAAGCCCAGCGTCCCGCCGTAGAACTCCTGCGCGCGCTGCACATCGTCGACGGCGAAGCCGCTGAATGCCTTGGTGTCGGCGAACATCTCTCGCTCCTCTCCGCGGCGTCCTCGGACCCCGCATTGATGGGTTCACCCGGATAGACGCCGGCTCGGCGCAGAACTCATCGGCGCACGTCGTAGGATGTTCGCAATGGAGGGTTCGACGCTTTCGCAGACGCAGTCCTTCGGCGACCTCGAGCGCCACCGGCGCGAGCTGACCGCCCACTGCTATCGGATGCTCGGCTCGCCGTTCGAGGCCGAGGACGCGGTGCAGGACACCTTGCTGCGCGCGTGGCGCTCGCTCGAGCGCTTCGAGGCGCGCTCCTCGCTGCGCTCGTGGCTCTACCGGATCGCCACGAACGTCTGCTTGGACATGCTCGACAGCAAGCAGCGCCGTGCACGGCCGATGGATCTCGGCGGCGCGCGCTCGCCGGACGGCCCGATCGGCGAGATCCTGCCCGAGACGACCTGGATCGAGCCGATTCCCGACGGCCGCGTGCTCGCCGAGCAGGACCCGGCCGCGGTGGCGGAGTCGCGCGAGACGATCCGCCTGGCGTTCGTCGCCGCCCTGCAGCACCTGCCGCCGCGCCAGCGCGCGGCGCTGATCCTCTGCGAGGTGCTGCAGTGGAAGGCCTCGGAGGTGGCCGAGCTGCTCGAGACGAGCGTCGCGGCCGTCAACAGCGCGCTGCAGCGGGCGCGTGCGACGCTCGATGCCGCCGAGGTCGCCGATCCCGGCAATGGCTCGCTGAGCGAGCGCGACCACGCTCTGCTCGCGCGCTACGTCGACGCGTTCCAGCGCTATGACATGGACATGCTCACCTCGCTGATCCACGAGGATGCGACCCAGTCGATGCCGCCCTATGAGCTGTGGCTGAGCGGGCGCGAGAACATCCTGCGCTGGTGGGTCGGACAGGGCGCCGCGTGCCGCGGCTCGCGCGTGATCCCGACGGTCACGGCCAACGGCTCGCCGGCCTTCGGCCAGTACAAGCCCAGCGAGACCGGCGCCGGCTACGACCCGTGGGCGCTGCAGGTGCTCGAGGTCGCGGACGGGCGGATCGTCGAGCTGACGTTCTTCCTCGCTACCGACACGATCTTTCCGCTGTTCGGGCTGCCGCCGCGGCTCGACGCCTAGCCCGCCGGGCCGGGGGCCGACCGCGGCGGCCGCGCGCGCCGCTCGCCGGGCGGGTCGGCCCGCAACACGTCGTCGAGTCCCATGAACGCGATGAGCTCGTGGAGCTCGTCGCAGGCGCCGCGCAGGCATACCGAGCATCCGCAGCGTCGCGCGGCGAGCGCCAGGCGGGCGAGCGCGTCGACGGCGACCGCGTCCGGCGCGACGGCCTCGAGCTCACAGCACAGCAGCTCGGGGCGAGCGCTGTGCAGCAGGGCACATGTGCGCGCGAACAGCCCGGCGAGGTCGTCCCGCTCCAGCGGGCCGCGAATCGTCAAGCTGACGCTGCGCTGCGTCGAGGCGGTCATCGTCGCGATCCGCCTCCGCCTCGGCCTCGGCTACCGCGCCTCCGCAGAGCCTGGGCTGCCCAGTGACTGTCCTTCGTGCACCCCCGAGGGCGTGCGCTGGCGGCCGAGCGTCAGCGCCAGCAGGAACGCGGCGGCCACGAGCACCACGCCGATCACGAACGCCAGGTGGTAGCCCTCGGTCAGCGCTACCGCGAGCGGCTTGCCGGCGCGCTGCAAGTCGTCGCTGCGCGTCGCCGAGACCGTCGCGAGCACCGCGAGGCCGAGGGCGCCGCCGACCTGCGCCGCGGTGTTGACCAGACCCGAGGCGAGGCCGGCATCCTCGTGTGAGGCGCCCAACATGGCGAGCGTCATCAGCGCGGGGAACGACGAGCCGACGCCGGCCCCCAGCAGCAGCATGGTCGGCAGGATGTCGCGCAAGTAGCTGCCGTGCACCGGCACGCGTGCGAACAGCGCCAGGCCGATCGCGACGAGCAGCATTCCGGGGAGCAGCGTACGCTGAGCGCCGAAGCGCATGATCAGCCGCTCGGAGTAGCGCAGCGAGAGCGTGCCCATGACGATCGTCGTCGGCAGGAAGGCGAGCCCGATCTCCAGCGCGTCATAGCGCTGAACGCGCTGCAGGTAGAGGGCGCCGAGGAAGAACATGCCGAACATGCCCGCTACCAGCAGCGCCTGGATGGCGTTCGCGCCGACCAGCTCGCGCGAGCGGAGGATGCGCAGCGGCATCAGCGGCGTGCGGGCGCGCGCCTCGCGCAGCACGAACAGGACGAGCAGCGCCAGCGCGCCAGCGCCGAAGCCGAGCGTCGTCGCCGAGCCCCACCCGTCGTGTGCGGCCGGCGAGACGATCGTGTACACGCCGAGCATCAGCGAGGCGACGATCAGCGCCGCTCCCGGCAGGTCGGCGCCCTTGCTCAGCCCGATCCCCGGCTCGTCGGCGAGCAGTCGCACCGCGGCCACTGCGGTCAGCGCCCCGATCGGCACGTTGATGAAGAAGATCCAATGCCAGTTGATCGACTGCGTGAGAACACCGCCGGCGAGCAGCCCGACCGAGCCTCCGGCGGAGGCCACGAAGCCGTACACGCCGATCGCCTTGGCCTGCTCGCGTGGCTCGGGGAACATCCTCACGATCATGCCCAGCACGACGGCTGAGGTCATCGCACCGCCCGCGCCCTGCACGAAGCGTGCCACGACGAGCACACCCTGGCTCTCCGAGAAGCCGCACACGAGCGAGGCGAACGTGAAGATGGCGAGGCCGCCGAGAAAGATGCGCTTGTGTCCCACGAGGTCGCCGACGCGGCCGGCCAGCAGCAGCAGGCCGCCGAAAGCGATCAGGTAGGCGTTGACGACCCATGCGAGTCCCGACTGCGAGAAGCCGAGGTCTGTCTGGATCGAGGGCAGCGCGACGTTCACGACGGTCACGTCGAGGACGATCATCAACACGCCCACGCATAGGACGTACAGGGCAAGCCAACGGTTGCGGTCGGTTTGTGCGCTCGTCATCGGCTGTCGGCTCCTTCCGGATTGGTCTCGAGTTACAGACGTCCCGTCGCGCGGAAACTCATCGGCGGCGGCTGCGCGCTTGGTGGCGGCTGCACGTGCTCGCCGGCGCCTGCTCAGCGGCCCCGCGCTCACGCGGCGGTCAGCTGCGCGCGGATCGCGCCGCTGTCCATCTCGTCCCACGCCTCTGAGATCTCGCCGCCGGCGACGCGCAGGATGGCCGTCGAGGTGAAGGTGATCTGCCGGCCGCCGGCGGGGCAGCCGAGGAACTCGCCCACCTGCCGCCCGCTCCAGCGCTGATGCGCCGCCACCAGGTCGCCCTCGGCGAGCAGCAGCAGGATCTCGTGCTGGAGCGGATCGAACGCCGCCAAGAAGTAGGCGACGACGTCGCGCTGGCCCTCGCGACCGCGCTTGACGCCGTTGTGCACGAACCCCTTCGAGAGCCAGCGCTCGCAGGCGTAGGTGTCGCGGCCGTTGATCGCCTCGGCGTAGAAGCTGCGCACGGCCTCCTTGTTGTCGTCCACTGACACGCTGCAAACCTAGCGAGATGTCGAGCCGGCGCGAGCCGCCGCGCCGCGCGGCGGGACCCGCTCACGTACCGGCGCCGGTGACCGTCGCGGCCGAGCGCAGCACGCCGGTATCGCGCGTCAGGCGCCGCGCCAGGGCGACCGGGATGAGGCTCACGAGGATCACGAACAGGACGACCACGTTGACCTGCGGCAGCTGCTGACCGAGGCGGATGTTGCCGAAGATCCAGATCGGCAGCGTGTTCTGAGCGCCGGCCGTGAAGGTCGTCACGACGATCTCGTCGAACGACAGTGCGAAGGCCAGCAGGCCGCCCGCGACGAGCGACGTGGCGATCATCGGCAGTGTGATGAAGCGGAAGGTCTGCCATCCGTCGGCGCCGAGGTCCATGGAGGCCTCGACGAGGCTCGACGACGTGCGCCGCAGACGAGCCAGGACGTTGTTGTAGACGGTCACGATGCAGAACGTGGCGTGGCCGACGATGATCGTCGTCAGCGAGAAGCCGACGCCGCTGAAGTTGATGAACGAGTTGAGCGCCATGCCGGTGATGATTCCCGGCAGCGCGATCGGCAGCACGAGCAGGAACGAGATCGCCTCGCGCCCGAAGAAGCGGAAGCGGTGTACGGCAAAGGCCGCCATCGACCCCAGCGTGATCGCGATCGCCGTCGAGATCAGCCCGGCGCGAACCGACAGCCAGAAGGCATGACGCATTTCGGCGTTGTGCCAGGTCGAGGAGAACCACTTCGTCGAGAGCCCGTGCAGCGGCCAGCTCTGCACGTTCGACGGGTTGAACGCGTACACGATGATGATCGCGATCGGCACGAACAGGAACAGCATGATCAGCGCCGTCCACACGGCGAACGCGACGCGGCTGAGGCGGCTCTTGCCGATCACAGCGCTTCGAACGCCCCCAGGCGCCTTGCGATCAGCAGATAGATGCCCATTACGACCAGCGGCACGGTCGCGAAGGCCGCCGCGAACGGGACGTTGCTGGCCACGCCGACGTTCTGGTAGACGACGTTGCCGATGAAGTCCGAGCCGGCCCCGCCGACGAGCGTCGGGGTGATGTAGTCGCCGAGCGTCAGCGAGAAGGTGAAGATCGAGCCGGCGGCGATGCCGGGCAGGATCAGCGGGAACAGCACCGACCGGAACGTACGCCAGCTGCGCGCTCCGAGGTCGGCCGAGGCCTCGATGTAGGAGTCGGGGACGCGTTCGATCGCCGACCAGATCGGCAGGATCATGAACGGCAGCCAGATGTAGCTGAAGACGATCCACATCGCCCAGTTGGAGTAGCCGATGTTCAGCGATCCGAGTCCGATCTGGCCGAGCGTCCAGTTGAGCACGCCCTCCTTCGCGAGGATCAGCCGCCACACGTACACGCGCACGAGGTAGCTCGACCACAGCGGGATCAGCACTGCCACGAACAGCGCCGACCGCAGGCGCGGCGGGGCGATTCGCGCCGCGTAGAACGCAAAGGGGACGGCAAGCACGG
>DATHGU010000190.1:0-2416 GCA_035317495.1 Solirubrobacteraceae bacterium | reverse complement strand
TCCCGACGACCCGTCCCCGACGTAAGGGAAGTCCGCGAGCGCCTGCGGCGCCCACGCCGCGAACACGAGCGCGAGCGCGAGCGCCGCCAGGCCCGACGATCGCCTGGGGCAGATCCCCGCTCGCGCGCCTCGAGCTCCTCGCACGCCGCGACGCTCCTGGTCCGGACGGCTCGGCTCGCGGTCGCGCACGGCTGCCTACCGTGGGAGCGTCTGGGTCAGCTCGACGACCTGCTGGAAGGTCGGGCGGTTCTGGAACGGGAAGGGCGGAAGCGAGATCCCGCTCGCGCTGACGAACCTGTTCATGTCGAAGCAGCTCGCCTGCGGGTTTTCCGCGCATTCGCCCTGGCCGTAGATCTGCTGCGGAGTGACAGACAAGGCTTCCGACAGCGAGCTCTGCAGCGCCTGGCGACACGTTTGCAGCGACCCGTCGCCGCAGTACAGGTGAGAGTACGCGCCGCGCGGCGTCGTCCCCGCGCCGTTCGCGGCGAGCACGTCGCGCAGGTCCTTGCCGACGTACCCGTACCAGCCGTCGGCGAAGTCCGGCGCCGCCGGCTGCGTCCCGGGTTCGGGCGAGCCGAACGAGACCATCCCGCGCAGCGCGTCGAACGCCGTACCGCCCAGCGCCGGGTGGAACTCGGCTTGCAGCAGTTTCGGCCACCACGCATCCATGATCGTGATCGCGTCGTTGTGCTGGTAGGTGCCGGGGCTGGAGATGCTCGTGTTGCTCAGGTCCCGCCGGTGCCCGCCGTCGGAGTACCAGGCGTCGAGCTTGGCGATCGCTTCTTGCAGCTGCGGGCTGGATGGTGTCCCGAGCGCGTCCTTGATGGTCGGCCACAGCTGCACGCTGCGGATGTCCTGCGTGGCCGCCTCGTCCATCGCGCTCACGAGCTGCGCCGCTTCCATCTTCTTGCCGCCCGCGATGTCTTCTTCGATGAAGTTGCGGATCAGCTGCATGCGATAGACGGAGCCGTACGCGTACTTGTCATCGGCGGCCGAGAAGCGCGGGGCCTGCTTGTTGTTCCACGAGACGAGGAAGTTGGGGTCGAGCGCGTTGGGGTGCGCCGCGAACGGCAGCGTCGTCATCGTGCGCAGCTGCGGATCGAAGCCCTGCCAGTCGTATTCGCCGGTGCCGAGGATCGGGAAGTCGGGCGAGGTCAGCGGAGCTCTTTCGGGATACGCGCCGGACAGGTAGTAGGCGATGTGGTTGGCGTCCGCGTAGGACCAGTTGAAGGCGAAGTTGATGTGTGAGACGGCCTGTTGGAACTGCTGCGGGCTCGTGACGAAGCCCGGTTCGTTGAGCTGTGAGAAGCCGACCGCGGAGTCGGCCTCGTGGAAGTAGGTCGTGCGCGCGCTCGCGAAGGCGACGTCTTTGCCTTTGGCCTTGCCGCGCGCGTAGACGAGCCCGTGCACGGTGCGGTAGATGGTCAGCGTTTCGGAGCCCGGCGGGGTCTGGTCCGATGCGTTCGGCGTCCACGAGTTCGTGCGCTGGAGCTTTTCCATCGCCACGCACTGACCCTTGTAGAGGTAGTGGAATTCGTCTTCGCAGAGCACCTCCGCGAACGTGTCGACGTTGTCGGCCGTGGCGGTCGTCGCGCTCCACGCGTAGTCGCGGCCGTGCCCCAGCTCGACGTACAGGTTGACTCCCGGGAACGCCGCGCCGCGCGCGTCGATGCCCGGCCCGTGCAGGTCCTCCTCGCTGAGGATCTGCGGGTTGAAGTAGCCCACCTGCGGGCCCATCACGGCGATCGAGTGTTTGTTCGTCGAGTGCTTCGCGTTGACGAGCTCCCAGTTGGACATCAGCGCCGGGCCCGACAGGGCGCCGCGCAGCAGCTGCGATCCGATCGATCCGTCGTTGGGAATCGGCAGTGGCGCCGGCGTGTCGGTCGTGCCGCCGGCTGAGCTCAACGAGCTCGAGGAGGAGCCGTCCTGGACGAAGCTCACCGAGCCGGGGTCGGGCATCGCCAGCCCCGTTTTCGAGAAGGGCGAGCCCGTCTCATACGGGAAGGCTTTTTTGACGGTCGTCGGCGCTTCGGGATCGTTTTTCTCGCGGAAGTCTTCCCAAGCCTTCCTGCCGGCTGCCTTGCCGAACTTCTGTTCGAAGGACTCGAGCGCCAGCGCGGAGCGGACCTCCGAGCCGCCGCCCTTGCCGAAGATCCCGCCGATCAGCGAGGCCTCCGCGATCACGTCCTTCGGCGTCCATACGGTTGGCACCTTGCCGAGCGCCCCATACTCGGCCGGCATCTTGCTCGAGTTGATGAGAGCTTCTTTGACGTAGGCGTTGATGCCTGCGACGAAGTTGTTGACGTCTTCGACGACCTGTTCGCCCTGTGCACCGTAGAGCGTCGGCGCGTTGTCGATCTGCGACTGCAGGTCGGCTTCGGTGTAGGGCGCGATCGTCCACTGCACCTGGTCCATC
>DATHGU010000189.1:0-6142 GCA_035317495.1 Solirubrobacteraceae bacterium | reverse complement strand
ACCGAGGCATGCGCGCGCAGCTCGCCGAGCAGGACCGAGTGGTCGCCGCCCAGCACCAGCGGCGTCGTCCCGGCCGCGCACAGCGGCCCGAGCGCGACCGCGACCTGCTCTGCCGAGCGCGCGGCGTTCCCCGGGGTGATCGCGATATCGCCGCCGTCGATCACCGTGCGCGATCCGAACACCTCGATCGCGTGAAGCGGATGCCAGGGACGCAGCAAGACAGACGCCGAGCGAATCGCCTCCGGGCCGAAGCGCGCCCCCGGGCGCCAGCTCGTTGCCGTGTCGAACGGGATCCCGACGACGACGGCGTCGGCTGGCGGCGCGTCATCGTGCGGCGCGGCGGAGCGCCCTCCGCGAGGATCGCCGAGCGGCACATGCGGCAGGCCCGCGAACGTGCGCACGCCGGTGTAGCGAGGTGCGAGCCTGGGGGCCGTCATGGTCGGCCCCTCATTGGTGCTCGACCACCACGCGAACGGTGCGCAAGAGGCGGTCGCTCGCGCCACGCACGCTGCCGCCCAGCTCGAGCGTCCGCTGCACGTACGCGAGCGTCTCGCCGGTCAAGCGCTCGCCGGGCAGCACGTTGGGAATCCCCGGCGGATATGTGGCCAGCGACTCGGCCACGATCCGCCCGGCTGCGCCGGCCGCCGGGACTACCTCCTGAGGGCCGAGAAAGGCCTCGCGCGGAGTCATCGCCAGCTCTCCCCACGGCGGCGGCGCGGCAAAGCTGGTCGTGGCGCCCGCAGGGTCCAGCCCCACGTGCCGGACGGCCTCGCGCAGCGCGTCCACGAGCCGCGCGGCCTCCGGCAGCGCGCGCTCGCCCATGCCGAAGACGGCCACGATCACGTTCTGCCCGTACAGCTCGAGGTTGATGTCGTCGATCTCGCGCAGCAGCGGTGCCAGCTCATAGCCGCTGGCGGCGATCCCGCGCACGTCGACGGCCAGGCGCAGCGGGTCGTAGGCGAACACTCCGGCGCGGCCGGCAAGCCGCTCGTCGAGCACGTCCAGGCCGTCGATCGCGCGGATCTGCGCGCGCGTATCGGCTAGCACCGCCATCGTGTGGCCGAGCAGCTCGCGCCCATGCACCGCCGCCTGTCGTCGCGAGGCGTCCAGCGAGGCCGTCAGCAGCGAGCTGGGGCTGGTCGATTCCGTCAGCGTCACCGCGCGGTCCACGGCGTCCTCGCCGATCATCTCACCGGCCTCCGCGCCGAGGTGCAGCATCGCCGACTGCGTAAGGCTGCCGACGATCTTGTGCGTGCTCGAGATCACCAGGTCCGCGCCCGCCGACAGCGCGTGCTCGGGCAGGTCCTCGTGGAAGGCCATGTGCGCCCCCCACGCCTCGTCGACGATCAGCGGAACGCCACGGGCGTGGGCGACCTCCGCGAGCGCGCGGACGTCGGCGACCGCGCCGAAGTACGTCGGCGACACCACCCACGCGCCGACCGCGGCGGGCGTCTGCGCGAGCGCTCGCTCGAGCGTCTCGGCCGCGAGGCAGTGTGCGATGCCGAGCTCCGGATCGAGCTCGGGCGCCGCGAAGGTGGGCCGCAGCCCGGAGAGCACGAGCGCGTCGATCGCGCTCGAGTGCGCGTTGCGCTGTACGACGATCTGCTCGCCGTAGTGCGCGAGTGCGAGGCCGCTCGCCAGGTTGCCCTGCGAGGCGCCGTTGACGAGAAACCACGCACGCTTGGCCCCCCACGCCTCGGCCGCGAGGTCCTGCGCGCGCTCGAACGGGGTGGGATCGGGGCCGACGTCGATGCCGTGCGTCAGCGCGGGGATGTCCAGGCTCAGCGCTCGCTCGCCGAGCGCCTGCAGCAGCTGCGGATCGGCGCCCGGCCCGCCCTTGTGCCCGGGGACGTGCAGCCGCGCCGGCTCGCGCGCGGCGTACTCGCTCAAGGCGTCCAGGTACGGTGCCTCCGCTTGCCTGCAGCTCATGCTTCCCGCAGGCTAGTCGCCCGCGGCCGGCGACACCGGCCGGCGGGTCCCGAGCGCCCCTACGCGCTCATCGAATCGGCCCCGCGGCCGTTGCGCCCGACGAGCGTCTCAAGGCCGGCGTCGGTCCACACCACCTGCTCTCGGCCCGGCCCCACGCCCACGAGCGTGACCGGTGCCCCGGCGTGCTCGGAGATGAACTGCAGGTACTCGCGCGCGGCGTCCGGCAGATCGGAGAGCGTGCGGCACTCGCCCAGGTCCTCGCTCCACCCGCGCAGCTCCGTCAGCTCGGCGGTCGTATGGTGCAGCACCGTCTGGTGATAGGGGAAGTCGTCGAACACGGCGTCTTCGGCGCCGCGATAGCTCGTGCAAACCTGGACGCGGTCGAGCCCCGAGAGGACGTCGAGCTTCGTCACCACGAGCGCCGTCAGCGTGTTCAGCCGCGCCGCGTAGCGCAGCGCGACGAGATCCAGCCAGCCCGTGCGACGCGGCCGCCCCGTCGTCGTGCCGAACTCGCCGCCGCGCGCCCTGATCCGCTCTCCCATCTCGTCGTGCAGCTCGCTTGGGAACGGCCCCGCGCCCACGCGCGTCGTGTACGCCTTGGCGATCCCCCAGATCTCATCGATGCTCTTCGGCCCCACGCCGGTGCCCACGCACGCCGCGCCCGACAGCGGGTTGGACGAGGTGACGAACGGGTAGGTGCCGTGGTCGATGTCAAGCATCGCGCCCTGCGCCCCCTCGAAGATGATCTTCTTGCCGTCGTCCAGCAGGTCCCACATCAGTTTCGAGGTGTCGGCGATGTGCTGCTCGAGGCGGTGCCCGAACGTCAGGTATTCCTCGGTCATCGTGTGCAGGTCGAGCGACGGGTCCTTCTCGAACGGGCGCAGCGACAGGCGCTTGGGCTCCATCGCCGCGACGATCTTCTTCTTGAGGATCTTCTCGTCGAGCAGGTCCTGCACGCGGATGCCCAGGCGCGCCGCCTTGTCGGCGTAGCAGGGGCCGATGCCGCGGCGCGTCGTGCCGATCTGCAGGCTGCCCAGCTTGGCCTCGCCGGCCGAGTCGAGCAGCAGGTGGTAGGGCATGATCAGGTGTGCGTTGGCGGAGATGCGCAGGCCGCTGACGTCGATGCGGCGTGCGCGCAGAGCGTCGAGCTCGTCGATCAGCACCTTCGGGTCGATCACCACCCCGTTGCCGATCACGCAGCGCTTGCCCGGGTAGAGGATCCCGGAGGGGATCAGGTGCAGCTTCCACTCCTCGCCGTTGCGCACGATCGTGTGCCCCGCATTGTTGCCGCCCTGGAAGCGCACGACGGCGTCGACCTGCTCGGCGAGCAGATCGGTGATCTTCCCCTTCCCCTCGTCGCCCCACTGGGCGCCGACTAGCACGATTCCGGGCATGTAACTGCAGTCTAGGGGCCGGTCGACTCAGGCCGACCGGGCTGGGCCGGTGAGATCCCCGAGCGCGTCGCTCGAGTCATCGCGTGGCGCTCTCAGCGAGCGGCGATCGTCGTCGCCGAACAGCGGGAGACCGTTACCGCAGATGGCCACCAACCTCGAGACGGTCCGCTCTCCGAGCTGCTCGACGAGATGCTCATATCTCAGATTGGTCGTCACGATCATCGCTCGCTCGTCCTCGTAGCGCGTATTGACGATCGAGTAGAGCTGCTCGAGCACCCACTCGGTGCTGTTCTCGACGCCCAGGTCATCGATGTGCAGCAGGTCGACCGCCGCAAGGCGCTCGAGGAAGCCGACCATGCCCGCCTCCGTCTCGATCGCGCCGCGGATCAGGTTCAGCAGCCGTGGCAGCGAGTAGATCGCCACCGAGCGCCCGGCGTCGAGTGCCGCCTTGGAGACGATCATCGCCAGCGTCGTCTTGCCGGTTCCCACGTCGCCCATCAGCCACAGTCCCTGTCCCGCGTCGAGCCTCGCCTCGATGTCCCGGACGTAACGCCTGACCTCCTGCACGACGTCCGGCGCCACGCGCGCGATTTCCGGTACCGGAGGCCGATCGAAGGAGACGCCGCGATAGCGCTTGGGAACGCGCCCCTCCAGCCCGGCGGTTCGCAGCCTGGCGATCCGACCCGAGCGGCACTCGCAGTCGGAGGCCGTGTTGGTCGGCTCGTCGACGACGAAGCCGCTTCCGTCGCACAGCCCGAGCGGGCACAGCCCGGCGACTGCGAGCGACTGCGCTCGATCGTCGATCTCGGCGCTCATGGCGTGTAGCGCTCGCCGGCGTAGTTCATGAACTTGGGGTACTCCTTCTGGAACGTGAGCGTGACTTTGCCAACCGCTCCGTTGCGGTGCTTGGAGATGATCAGGTCGGCCTCGCCGGGTCGCTCGGAGTCCTCGTCGTAGTACTCGTCGCGGTAGATGAACATCACCAGGTCGGAGTCCTGCTCGAGGTTGCCGCTCTCGCGCAGGTCCGAAAGCTGTGGTTTCTTGTCCGGGCGCTGCTCCACCGCGCGGCTCAGCTGCGACAGCGCGATCACCGGCACCCCGAGCTCGCGCGCGAGGATCTTCAGGCCCCGGCTGAGCTCGCCCACTGCTGTCACGCGGCTGTCGTAGCGGCTGTCGGTCCGCATCAGCTGCAGGTAGTCGATGATGATCAGTCCGAGCCCTCCCTCGCATTGGCTGTGCAGGCGGCGGGCCTTTGCGCGGATCTCCAACATGCCGACGTCGCTCGAGTCGTCGACCCACAGTGGTGCCGCGGCGAGCACCTGCGAGGCCTTGAGGATCTTCGGCCAGCGCTGCTCGGCGACACGCCCCTTGCGCAGCTCCTCGCCCTTGATGCGCGCCTGCGAGGCGACGAAGCGCTGGGCGAGCTCGGCCTCGGCCATCTCCAGCGAGAACAGTGCGACCGGCTTGTTGTGCTCGACGGCGGCGTTCTCGGCGATGTTGCAGACCAGCGCACTCTTGCCCATCGCCGGGCGCGCGGCGATGATGATCAGGTTGCCCGGCTGAAAGCCGCCCGTGATCTCGTCCAGGTCCTTGAACCCCGAGGGCGTCCCCGTCAGCGAGGTGCCCTCGATCGACAGCCTGTGCAGCTTGTCGAGCTCCTCGTGCAGCACCTCCTCGATCGCCCTGAAGTCCTGCTGGCGGTCGTCGCGCGCCACCTCCAGCATCGCCTTCTCGGCCTGCTCGACCAGCTCGCGCGGTGCCGCCTGGTGGCCCAGCACGCTCTCCTGGATCTCGTACGAGGCCTTCAGCAGGCGTCGCAGCAGGGCGTTCTCGCGCACGATCTGCGCATAGCGGCGGGCGTGGCCCGCGGCCGGCACCACGCCGGTCAGCTCGTCGACCGTGGCCTCCCCGCCGATCTCCTCGAGCTTGCCCGACTGCTTCAGACGGTCGACCACGGTCAGCGTGTCGACCGGCTCGCTCTCGTTGTACAGCGCAAGCATCGCTTCGTAGATCGTCCCGTGACGCTCGCGATAGAAGTCGTCCGCGCGCAGGCCCTCCTCGATAACCAGTGCGTACAGCGAGCGATCCGACAGCAGGATCGCGCCCAGCACCGACTGCTCGGCGTCGAGGTTGTGCGGCGGTGCGATCGCACCAGCCGAGGCGCTCGCTGCGCCGTTGGTTTGCGAGACGGCGCTCATGGGTTGGGCGAGTTTAGGGTTGCGTCCATCGAGGCCGGCGGCGAGTCTCCGCTACGACGGGTCATTTTGTTTGGCACGAACGTATGTTCGCAGCAGGAGCGGCGGTGCCCGGAGCTACTTCTTCGCCACGATCATCGTCTTGATCGTGGCGGTGACGTCGTCGACTACCTCCACGACGACCATGTACGTGCCGATGTTCTTGATCGCCTCGGGCAGGTGCACGTTGCGCCTGTCGATCTTCAGGCCGCGCGCTTCGCGGATCGCGGTGACGATGTCCTGTGCGGTGACGGACCCGAACAGGCGGCCGTCGGCACCGGCCTGCTGGGGGATCGTCAGCACCGTACGGTTCAGCAGGTTGACGTTCTCCTCGGCCCTCTCGATCGCAGTGCGCTCGGCGCGCTCGGCGGCCTCCTGGCGCTCGCGGATCGCCTCGACGGCGCCCTTCGTAGCGGGCTGCGCGAGCTTGCGCGGGAGCAGGTAGTTGCGCAGGTAGCCCTTGGAGACATCGACGACGTTGCCCTGCTCGCCGAGCGTCTCGACATCCTGTAGGAGGATCGCCTCGGGCACGCCCGTCTACCGGTCCCGGTCGCGATCGCCGCGTTCGCGGCGAGGGCTGTCCTC
>DATHGU010000188.1:0-3142 GCA_035317495.1 Solirubrobacteraceae bacterium | reverse complement strand
GCCACCCGGTTGGGCGCCGAATCGCACGTCAGCAGTGCGACGCTCTCGACCCACTCGCCGTCGATCTTCGCGGGATTCCACAGCGCGGCGAAGGCGAACGGAACGCCGCCGTCGACGCGGAACAGGAACGGCTGGCGTGGGCCGATCTTCGATCGGTCGCCGCGCTTCTCCGGCTTCAGCCACTCGTAGTAGCCGTCAGCGACCTGCAGCGCGCGGCGCGAGCCCTTCTCGATCAGGCCGCGGTAGGCGGGCCTCGTTGTGACCGTCTCGACCCGCGCGTTGATCATCTTGTAGGCGCTTTTCACATCGCTCGCCCATGGTGGGATCAGGCCCCAGCGCAACAGCCGCGCCTCGTGCTCCCCGCGTGGCGCGACTATCGAGAGCACCTCTTCGGTCGGTGCGATGTTGTACCGGCGCGTGCCGGCCTGGCCGGGAAAGGGCAGGTTGAAACGTTCGTTGAGTTCGTCAACGCCGGCGGTGTTCGTGTAGCGGCCGCACACACGACGAGCATAGGCCCAGCTCCGGGTCGCCCTTTGCTGCGTGACTCACCGGCGCCGCCGCACGGGGCAGCCGAGTCGTGGGCAACTGCGCTGTCAACCGGAGCGAGGCTCCGGCGTCGATCGGGCGATCGTCGCTGCGAGCGCGTCTGCAGCGGCGGCGGCGCCGTCCTAGCGGGGATCGGAAGGTTCGGCGGGTTCTCGCCACATGCGCCACTGTTCAGGTGCAGCGCGGGCCAGGCGGAACTCCTCCATGACCTCGAACCCGTGGCGTTCGTAGAGCGCGCGGTTGCGCGCCGTGGAGGCCTCGAGAAAGGCCGGCACGCCGTCGCGGTCGCAGCGCCCGAGCACCGGCGCGAGCGTCGCGCCGCCCAGCCCGCGGCCCTGCCAGGGCGGATCGACGCCGATGAACGGCAGGTAGTAGTGCGGCTTGGCCTGCGGCTCGGCGGGATGTCCTGCTTCGAGCGCCGCCAGCGCGCGCAGCACGCGGGGTATGTGGCGGCCGAACACGCCGAGCATTGCCGGCAGCAGGCGCAGCTGCTGGCCGACGCCGTGCTTCCATGCCCCAGGCGGCTCCCAAACCGCGACGCCGGCGACGTTGGCGGTCGTGAACGTCTCATCCTCCTCGATCCACACGCGCCTCAGGAATAGCTCGAAGCCCCTTCGCAGGGCCCGCATGCGACGCGCATCGCCGCGCAGCACCCAGGTGAAGACCGGGTCGTCGTGGAACGCCCGCGCCAGCACGCCGGCCATCGCCGGGATCTGCAACGCGCTCGCCTTTCCCACGCTTGCCGCCTCCTCGGCCGCTAAGGCGACGTCGACCATCGGTCGCTAGGCGTCGCGCTCGGGCGGCTTGCCGAAGTCGTGCTCGATGTGCATGTGGTGGGCTCGCACGCGTTGCAGCCTATCGGCAGCGCGCAGCGCGGCAGCAGCTAGGGGACGAGGATGAGCTTGCCGCGCGTGTGCCCCGACTCGCTGAGGGCGTGCGCCCGCTGCACCTCGGCCAGCGCGAACGTCTGCGCGATCTCCACGCGAATCTCGCCGGCTCCGACCAGCTCGGCGATCCGCGCGAGCTGCTCGGGGCTCGGGCTCATCACGAGCAGCTCGGCGCGCACTCCGCGCTCGGCGGCCTGCTGCTCCGGGGGAGCGGCGGCGATCGTGACGAGCACGCCACCCTCGCGAATCGTCGGGAGCAGCGTCAGGGTCGTGTCCCCGCCGACCGTGTCGAGCGCGACATCTACGCCGCTGGCGGCCTCGGAGACGTCCTCTTGGGTGTAGTCGATGAACTGCTCCGCGCCGAGCCCCAGCACGAAGTCGCGGCTGTGCGCGGAGCCCGTGCCGATCGCGCGTGCGCCGGCATGCTTGGCGAACTGCACGGCGAAATGCCCCACGCCGCCCGCCGCGCCGGCGACCAGCGCGCTCTGTCCCGGCTGCAGGCCGCCACGATCGAACAGCGCCTGCCAGGCGGTCAGCCCGGCGACGGGGATCGCCGCGGCCTGCTCGTGGCTGACACCCGCGGGCTTCTTCGCGATCAGCGGCGCTGGGGCGGTGGCAAACTCCGCATAGCCGCCGCTCGGCGCGAGGCCGAAAACGTCATCGCCTTCGGCATATCCCTCGGCGCGTGAGCGCTCGACAGTCCCGGAGATGTCGTTGCCGAGCACCGCCGGCAGCTCCTTGGGTCGTCCCCCGCGCCGAATCTTCCAGTCGATCGGGTTGATCGACGCGGCGCGCACGCGGATCAGCACCTCGCCCTCGCCAGGCTCGGGCCGCTCGAGCTCCTCCAGGCGCAGCACCTCCGGGCCTCCGGTCTCGCGCAGCAACACGGCGCGCATCGGCTTTCTCCTCGCTGAGACGACGGGCGATCGAGTCTAACTCGGCTTCGGTTTAATCGGCCGGTGGGAACGGGCAGCCAGCCAGCCACCCACCGGTCGCTCACCGTTGCAGCCATCGGGCGCCGGCTGGGGTCTCGGCGTGAGCGGCTGCTGTTCCTCGTCGACCTGTTGATCGTCGCCTGGCTGATCTGGCTGTTCGACGCGATCAACAACCTGGCGCCGGTGAGGCAGGGGCTGGCCGAGCACGACGGCCAGCGCGTGCTCGATTTCGAGCGCTCGCTGCACCTCGCCCCTGAGCACGCCCTGAACGTGTGGCTCGCCCACCGCCACACGCTCAGCCAGATCGTCGTCTTCTGGTACGAAAACGTCCACATCGTCGTGACGCTCGCAGTGTTCGCCTGGCTGTGGTGGCGACGGGCCGACGTGCTGGACGTCATGCGCCCGACGCTCGTGATCGTCAACCTGATCGCGCTGGCGGTCTTCTGGAGCTTCCCCACGGCGCCTCCGCGGATGCTTCCGGGCGGCTACGTAGATCTCGTGGCGGTCGCCCAGCACCTTCCCCCCTGGCAGCTCGGCGCGACCGCACTGCACTCCAATCAGCTGTGCGCGCTGCCGTCGCTGCACATCGCGTGGGCGACCTGGAGCTCGATCGCGGCGTGGCGCCTGAGCGAGCGCCGTTGGGTGCGCGCGCTCGCGCTCGTCTACCCGCTGGTGACGAGCTACGCGGTGATGGCAACGGCCAACCACTATCTCGCCGACTGCCTAGCCGGGGCTGCGATCACGGCGACCGTCTACGCAGTGCTGAACCGCCCG
>DATHGU010000187.1:0-12627 GCA_035317495.1 Solirubrobacteraceae bacterium | reverse complement strand
TTCGCCTCCCAGGACATGCGCGAGGGAATGCGCGCGTTCGCCGAGAAACGCCCTCCGCGCTGGCGGGGCGAGTAGCGCCAGTCAGATGAGCGGCTCCGCGGGGAAGCGCAGGCCGAAGCGCTCGACGAGGCCGGGGACGCTCGCAGGGTCCATCTCCAGCGCGTAGCGCTCGCAGAGACTGCCCATGACGGCCGGGTCTGCCTGCGCGACGCCACCCAGGTCGACGAGCTCGGCGAAGAACCGCTCGAAGCCGGCGGGCGCGATGATCTCGAGGATCCGGCAGGGGTCGTCTCCGGCGTTCCAGAAAGTGTGCCATTGGCCGCGGGGCTTGAACACGAGGTCGCCCGGGCCGGCCTCGAGCACATCATCGCCCAGCAGAGCCCCCATGCGGCCCTCCAGGACGTAGCTGTACTCGTCCTCGCGGACGTGCTTGTGCAGCGGCGCAGCGAGCGCGTGCGCGGACATAGGGTGTTCGACGAGTGCGAAGCCACCGTCGCTGGTGTCGCCGTCGAGCATGAAGCGCACCCCGATGCTGCCGAGGAACCCAGCCTTGCCGTCAGTCGGTCCCACGACGCGGGTCGAAGCGGTTTGCATTGCATCCTCCCTTTCATCGAACAGTAATGTCGCGCGAACTATACAGATGACGGCTGCGCGTGTCATATTGAGTGGACAGTCATGGTCGATCAACCACGTCCGTATCGCATGCAGCGCCGTGCCGAGTCCCAGCAGCGGACGCGCCTGCGCATCACCGAGAGCGCCGTGGCGTTGCATGGGACGCTCGGCCCTTCGCGGACGTCGATCAGCGCTGTGGCAGAACACGCCGGTGTGCGGCGCTCGACGCTCTATCGCCACTTCTCCGACGAGGGCGCGCTGTTCGACGCGTGCACGGCGCACTGGGCGGCCGCGAACCCGCCGCCCGACCTCCTCGCCTGGTCGACGATCGAGGATCCGGGCGAGCGCCTGACGGTCGCGCTCGAAGAGCTCTACGCCTACTTCGGGCGGACCGAGCAGATGCTCGAGAACCTGTTCCGCGACGAGGATCTGCCGCTCGTTCGTGCGCGCTTCGGCGCGTTCCGCGAATACTTCGTGGCGGCTCGGGACACGCTCATGTCGGGCCGAGGGCTCCGAGGTGCCGCGCGCCGACGTACGCTGGCCGCGATCGGTCACGCGATCGCGTTCTCGACCTGGAAGTCGCTGGTCCGAGAGCAGGGGCTGGGCGACGCCGACGCGACGAAGCTCATGCGCGCGTTGATCGCCGGCGCGCGTTGAGGCCCGGTCGCGCCCGGCGGCGGATCGCTGCTGTCCGCAACGCTCCATAACCTCACGTACATGCCGCCCCTGATCACTCGCGAGGAGGCCACGAGCCTCGGCGAGATCGAGGACCACGAGCAGATCGAAGAGCTCATTCGGCGGGCCTGGGAAGCGCGCGTCGAGCGCTTCGCGGATTCCACCGACATGTGCTCGCTGGTCAATGCCAAGTCGGGCGGCTGCGCCGAGGACTGCGGCTTCTGCGCGCAGTCGCGCTTCGCGGACGCCGAGACGCCGATGCACGCGATGATGGAGCCCGACCAGATCCTCGAGCACGCGCGCGCCGCCGAGGCGGCGGGGGCGCATCGCTTTTGCATGGTCACGCAGGGCCAGGGACTCTCCAAGCGCGATTTCCAGAAGTACCTGGAAGGCGTGCGGCTCGTCTCCGAGCACACCAACCTGAAGCGCTGCGCCTCGGTCGGGCACATCTCCGCCGATCGCGCACGGGCGCTGCGCGAGGCCGGCATCCAGCGCGTGCACCACAACGTCGAGACGGCCTCCAGCTACTACGACGAGGTTTCTACGACCGTTCGCTACGAGGGACGGCTCCGCACGATCGACGCGGTCCGCGAGGCCGGCCTGGAGACGTGCGTCGGCGGAATCCTCAACCTCGGCGAGACACGCGAGCAGCGCGTCGAGATGGCCTTCGAGCTGGCGGCGATCGACCCGACGAGCGTCCCCATCAACATGCTCAACCCGCGGCCGGGCACGAAGTTCGGCGATCGCGAGTACATGGACCCGTGGGAGGCCGTCAAGTGGATCGCGATCTTCCGCCTGATCCTGCCCGAGGCGCTGTTCCGGCTGTGCGGCGGCCGCGTCGAGAACCTCGGCGAGCTGCAGCGCCTGGCCGTCAAGGCGGGCATCAACGGCGTGATGATGGGCAACTTCCTGACGACGCTCGGCAACGAGCCGGAGGCCGATCGGGAGATGTTCGAGGAGCTCGGCCTGAACGTCGCGCGCCAGCCCGACAACGCGGCCAACCCACGGCCGGACAACCGCTCGGGCTGGCTGGCGGGCGAGACCCCCGACGTGGTCGAGCAGCTGCTCGGCGACGGCGCGCGGGACGGCGAGGCGGCGGATGGCGAGGACCGCGATGCCTCCGCGCACGGCGCCGAGCTGAAGATCCGGCTGTGGGATCCCTCGACGCAGCTTCGGTATTAGGCCAAGCGCTCCAAGCCGCCGCGCCCCGACGGGGCGCCAAACCGCGCGCCCCCCAACGGGGGCACCGGCCGGCGGCGCCAGCGCGGTCAACCGGAGGACACTGCGCCCAGTCCGGTAGCGGCCGGCTGGGGGGATTGACGAGCGAGCAAGGGGAGGCGGTATGCACGGGGAGACGGGACTGAGCGAGATCGAGGAGCGCCTGGCGGAGCTGGAGCGCCTCGGCCGCAGCCGCCGCCTACGCCTCGTCTCGGGGCCCCAAGGACCGACCGTGCTGCTCGACGGCCAGCCGGTGCTGCTGCTGTGCTCGAACAACTACCTCGGGCTAGCCGATCATCCGCGCGTGCGTGAGGCGGCTGCCGAGGCGGCCATGCGCTGGGGCGTCGGCGCCGGCGCCTCGCGACTGATCTCCGGCACGATGACCGTTCATGGCCGCCTGGAGGAGCGCCTGGCGAGCTTCCAGCGCCGGCGGGCGTGCCTGCTGTTTGGGTCGGGTTATTTGGCGAACATCGGCGTGATCGGCGCGCTGGCAGGCGGCGGCGACACGGTCTTCTCCGACGAGCTCAACCACGCGTCGATCGTCGACGGCTGCCGCCTGTCGCGCGCCGAGGTGGTGGTGTACAGGCACGGCGACGTCGAACACCTGCTGTGGAGCATGCGCCACCATGGCGGTCGTCGCGAGGCGCGGGGCAGCCGCCTGATCGTGACCGACTCGGTCTTCTCGATGGACGGCGACGTCGCGCCACTGGAGGATCTCGTGGAACTGGCCCAGGCGTGCGGCGCACGCCTGGCCGTCGACGAGGCGCACGCGATTGGGACTTTCGGCCCGCAGGGACGCGGAGCCCTCGCGCAGGCCGGGCTGGAGGGCGAGGTCGACGCGATCGTGGGCACGCTCGGCAAGGCGCTCGGCTCCTACGGCGCATACGTGTGCGGGGACGAGGAGATGATCCGCTATCTGATCAACACGTCGCGCTCGTTCATCTTCTCGACCGCCCCGCCGCCGCCCGCCGTCGCGGGCGCCCTGGCCGCGCTGGAGCTGCTCCAGGAGCGCCCGCACCGCGTCGAGCGGCTGTGCGCGAACGCCCGCGTGCTCCGCCGGGCGCTCGCGGCGGAGGGCTTCCCGGTGACCGAAGGAGACATGCACATCGTCCCGCTGGTGGTGGGCGACGAGCGCGACGCCGTGCACATGTGCCAGGAGGCGATCGAGCGGGGGGTGTTCGCTCAGGCGATCCGCCCGCCGACGGTGCCGGACGGGACCTCGCGCCTGCGCCTGGCGGCGATGGCCTCGCACACCGCGTCGGACATGCGCATGGCCGCGAGCGCGCTCGCGGCGGCTTCGCGCAAGCTGGGCCTGGAGCCGTCCGAGTTCCTCTCGCCGCTGCCGGAGCCCGAGCCCGCGGTGGAGCTCGAGCAGGACGGGGTCGAGCGCAAGGCCGTGCCGGCGATCACGGCGAGCGCCGGCACGCCCGCGGCGCCGTTCGACGTCGAGCAGCCCCGCCCGCGGCGCCCACCGGCGCCCGTCGCCGCGGATGCCGGCGACGCCAACGCTCCGTTCGACGGCGAGCGCGAGACGTCGATCGCGCACGCCGCCTAGCTCCCAGCACGAGCAGCGGCGTGCGCGGACTGTTCGTCACCGGGACCGACACGGGCGTCGGCAAGACCGTGCTCAGCGCGGCGCTGCTCGCGGCAATCGCCGCCGAGGGCGGTTCGGTGTCCGCGCACAAGCCGGCCGTCACCGGTCTGGACGAGCCGGGCGAGCGCGGGACGAAGGGCGTCTGGCCCCCCGACCACGAGCTGCTCGCCGCAGCGGCGGGCATGGACGCAGAGCAGGTTGCGCCCTTTCGCTACGGCCCCGCCGTCTCGCCGCAGCTTGCCGCGGAGCTCGCGGGCGAGCGGATCGATCGCGATCGGCTACTGGCCGCCGGTGCCGCCGCCATCGGTATCGGCAACGGCGGCGCTCCGCAGCGAACGCTGATCGTCGAGGGAGTGGGTGGCCTGTTCTCGCCGCTGGCCGAGGACTTCACGGTCTGCGACCTCGCGACCGCCCTGCGGCTGCCGCTGCTGATCGCCGCACGTCCGGGTCTCGGCACGATCAACCACACGCTGCTCACCCTGCAGGCCGCGCGCGCCGCCGGTCTGACTGTGCGCGCCGTCGTGCTCACCCCGTGGCCCGAGCACCCCTCGCGCCTGGAGCGCTCCAACCTCGAGGCGATCACGCGACTCGGGTTCATCGAGGTCGCGACGCTCGCGCGTGCGGATGGCCCCGAGATCGAGGAGCTGGCGCGAGTCGGCGCGCGGTTGCCGTGGAGGCGCTGGCTGGGCGAGCGCGCGAGCGTTCCCGTCTCGGCCTGATCCGATCCAATTGGGTTGCGCGGCGCCCCGTCGGAGGACTATCGTGGGGAGATGGCGCTCAGCACGTCGGAGCCGGGAGTCGATTCGCAGGCGCGCGCGTTCGTGGAGCGCTACGTCGCGGCCTGGAACAGCTGCGACACCGGCGCGATGGCGCAGCTGATCACCGAGGACATCGTGTGGGCCGACCCGGCGCTCGCCGAGCCCGCCCGCGGGATCGGCGAGGTGCAGGAGTTCATGCGCACGAGCTTCCGCGCGTTCCCCGATCTGCACTTCGGCGAGCCGCAGCCTCCCGCGCTGGCTGTGTCGGGTGACGTGGTCCTGTGGCGCTGGTACATGGAGGGCACGCAGCGCGGTCCGATCGACCCGCCGGGCTTTGCCGCGACGGGCCGGCGGATGCGCGTCGACGGCGTCGATCAATGGACGATGCGCGATGGGCGAATCGCGCTCTATCGGGCCTTCTACGACATGAACGACGTAGCGCGCCAGCTCGGCATCGTGCCGGCGCCCGGCAGCGCCGCCGAGCGTGGAATGGTCGCGCTTCAGCGCCTCCAGGCCCGCCTCGGGCGACGCTCGGCGTGAGCCCGGCCGGGAGCGACTACGACGTCGCGATCGTCGGCGCGAGCACCGCCGGCTGCACGGCGGCGCGGCTCTTCGCACAACGGGGCGCATCAGTGGCGCTGATCGAGCGGCGGCCGGCGATCGACGCCTACAAGACGGTCTGCACGCATTACATCCAGTCGAGCGCCGCGTCGACGATCGAGAAGCTCGGCCTGGCGCCGCTGATCGACGCGCGCGGCGCGGTGCACAACAGCGTCGACCTGTGGACGCGGCCCAGCGGCTGGATCGTCGCCGACGGCGACGCTCCGCACGGCTACAGCGTCACACGCCGCACGCTCGATCCGCTCCTGCGAGAGCTCGCCGCCGAGACCCCCGGGGTGGAGCTGATCGCCGGCTGGACGGCGGTCGGCCTGCTCGGCGACGGGCGCCCTGCGGGCGTGCGCATCGAGGATCGCGCGCACACGACACGAGAGGTGAAGGCAAGCTTGGTCGTCGCTGCCGACGGCCGCGACTCCAAGGTCGCCCGGTGGGCGCGCGTCCCCGGCCGCGTGAAGCCGCACCGGCGCTTCTTCTACTGGGGCTACTGGAGCGGGCTGCGCCCGGCGACGACGCGCTCGAGGATGTGGCTGCTCGATCCCGACGCCGCCTACACGTTCCCCAACGAGGACGACCTGACGGTCGTGCTGCTCGCGCCGCACCGCGATCGCCTACCGGAGTTCCAATCGGACTTGCATGGCGCGTTTCGGCGCACCGTCAACGCGCTGCCCGACGCCCCGGACCTCGCCGACGCCAGGCTCGAGTCGAAACTGCTCGGCAAGCTCGAGCTGCCGAACGTGCTCAGGCCCGCCGCGCGTTCCGGGCTGGCGTTCATCGGCGACGCGGCCCTGGCGGCCGACCCGCTGTGGGGGGTCGGCTGCGGCTGGGCATTCCAGAGCGCCGATTGGCTCGTCGAGGAGACCGCGGAGGCGCTCGTCGGCGGCGGTGACCTCGACGGGGCGCTCGAGCGCTACCGGCGCACGCATCGCCGCCGTCTGCTCGGCCACTATCTGATGATCTGTGACATCGCCAGCGGACGGGCGATCAGTCCCATCGAGCGTCGGCTGTACCGCGCGGCCGCGCGCGACCGCACCGTGCGCAGCGCGTTCGAGCAGATCGGCAGCCGCAATCGCTCGCCCGCGCACATCCTCGACCCGCGCGTACTCGTGCGCTTGGCGCCGCATCGGCGCCGCGCGAGCTGAGCCCGCGAGGTCAGTCCGCGACGCCGCGAGACGGCCGGCTCGAAACGCTCAGCCGGGTGGCCGCGTGCCTGCGCTGCCCGAACTGCGGCGCGCCGCTGACCGTGGCCGGTCGTGTCCTGAGCTGCGCCGCCGGCCATGCGTTCGATCTCGCGCGTCAGGGCTACGTCACGTTGGCGCCGCCGCGCCGGAGCGGCGCGCGCGGCGATTTGGCGCGCATGGTGGCCGCGCGCGACACGTTCCTGTCCGCCGGCCACTACGCCTCGCTCGCCGACTGCATCGTCGCCGAGGGACTCGCCGCCGCCGCGCAGGCGGTCGTCGAGCCGGTCATGGCCTCGGCAGGGCTCGTCGTCGACCTCGGCGCGGGCACCGGCTACTATCTCGCCGCCCTGCTGCAGGATCTGCCCGACTGGCACGGGATCGCTCTGGACGCGTCGCGTCCGGCGCTTCGGCGAGCGCTGCGCGCGCACCCACGGATCGCCGCGATCGCCTGTGATGTGTGGCAAGAGCTGCCGATCCAAGACGCCCGCGCGGACATCGTCCTGAACGTGTGCGCGCCGCGCAACGCACAGGAGATCGCCCGCGTCCTCGCCCCCGAAGGAGCGCTTGTCGTGGTCACACCGACCTCGCGCCATCCGCATGGACTCGCGCGCGACTTCGAGCTGCTCGACGTAGACGCCGACAAGCAGGCTCGCCTACACGCCACCCTTTCGCCCCAGCTCGAGTCCGTGCGGCGCCGCGAGCTCGAGTTCGACCTAGCGCTCGACCCCGCCGATGTTCACGCGCTGATCGCGATGGGTCCAAGCGCGCATCACCTCGACCCCGACGAACTTCGCGACCGCATCCTCGCCCTCCCGCCCGAGACACATGTCAACACCTCATTCGTCGTCGAGACGTTTCGCCACACGCGGCCCGCCGCACCACCCGCCTGAAGCCACGACGCCGCGACTCGCAGGCTGTCGCCGAGCTCAGGCCAACGCGGCGTGTGCAGCGTCGACCACGGCCGCCGCGACGGCCGCCAGATCCGACTCGTCGATCACATAAGGGGGCATCGTGTAGATGAGGTCGCGAAACGGGCGCAGCCACACGCCCCGCCGGACCGCCGCGGCGGTCGCCGCGGCCACGTCGACGTCGCGCTCGAGCTGCACGACGCCGATCGCGCCGAGCACGCGTACATCGAGCACGCCGGGCAGTTCGCGCGCCGGCTCGAGACCGTCGCGCAGCCCGCGCTCGATCGCGCCGACGCGCTCCTGCCAGCCGGGGCCGTCATCGTCGTCGCCGCCACCGCCGCGACCATCGTCACCAGCGCCACCGCCGCGACCGGCGACCAGATCGAGCGAGGCGAGGGCGACCGAGCAGGCCAGCGGATTGGCCATGAAGGTCGGCCCGTGCATCAGACCGCCACCCTCCCCGCGTGAAACGGCGTCGGCGACGACCTGCGTGCAGAGCGTCGCCGCGAGCGTCAGATAGCCGCCCGTGAGCGCCTTGCCCACGCACATCACGTCCGGGGACACGCCGGCGTGCTCGGACGCGAACAGCGCGCCGGTCCGCCCGAAGCCCGTGGCAATCTCGTCGAGCACCAGCAGCAGCTCGTGCTCGTCGCACAGCTCGCGCAGCAACGCCACGCAGGCGGGCGAGTGAAAGCGCATGCCGCCGGCGCCCTGCACGACCGGCTCGACGATCACGGCCGCCAGCTCTCCGGCATGGCGAGCGACGAGCTCGCGCACGCCGGCCGCCCAGCGCTCGTCGAGCGCAGCGTCGAAGCCGTCGGGCGGGCGCTCGGCGAACACGTGCTCGGGAAGCACGCCGGCGAACAGGTGGTGCATGCCACCGATCGGGTCGCACACGGCCATCGCGCCGAACGTGTCCCCGTGATAGCCGCCCTTGACCGTCAGCAGGCGCCTGCGCTCGGGACGACCGCGAGCGCGCTGGAACTGCAGGCTGATCTTGATCGCGACCTCGACGGACACCGATCCGGAGTCGGCGAAGAAGACCGCCGAGAGGCCCTCGGGAGCGAGCTCGAGCAGGCGCTCGGCGAGGCGCACGCCCGGCTCGTGCGTGAGGCCCCCGAACATCACGTGCGCCATGTTCTTCAGCTGCGCGTCGAGCGCCGCGTCCAGCCTCGGATGGCGGTAGCCGTGGATCGCGCACCACCACGACGCCATGCCGTCGATCAGCTCGCGCCCGTCGGCCAGCGTCAGGCGTACGCCCTGCGCCGAGGCGACCGGCAGCGGCGCGAGCGAGCCGGGAAGCGCGCCGTAGGGGTGCCAGACGTGCCCGCGGTCGAACGCGAGCAATGCGTCCCAGTCGTTCAGCGGAGCCTAGTCTTCGTAGGGTACGAAGTCGCGCTTACGCGCGCCGCAGACCGGGCAGAACCAGGTGTCGGGGATGTCGTTGAAGGCGGTGCCCGCCGGGATACCCCCGTCGGGGTCGCCTTCCTCGGGGTCGTAGATGAACCCGCAGGACTCGCAGATCCATCGCTGAAGGGTCTGTGTGGAGGTGCTCATGCGTTGAAGACTACCGGCCGGTAGGGTCAGCGGATGAGCACGCGCGGGGAGAGCGGCCATGGGGCATCCGGCGAGGAGTACAACCCCGGTCCGGTGACTCTCCCGCGGCAGGCGGCGACCGTGATCCTGCTGCGCGGCGGCAGCGAGCGGCTGGAGGTGCTGCTCGTCAGGCGCACGCCACACGCGCGATTCATGGGCGGCGTGTGGGTGTTTCCCGGGGGCGCCGTCGACGCCGCCGAGGGCGACGGCGATGAGGCCCACCGCGCCGCTGCGATCCGCGAGCTGCGCGAGGAGGCCGCGATCGAGCTCGACGACCCCGGCGCGCTCGTGAAGTTCTCTCGCTGGATCACGCCGGCGCAGGTGCGGATCCGCTTCGACACGCATTTCTTCCTCGCGGCGCTGCCGCCCGGTCAGGAGCCGCGGGTCGACGGCGAGGAGGTGGTGGACCTCGGCTGGTTCACCCCGGTGTCCGCGCTGCAGGCGCACCGGGAGGAGCGGATCGTGCTCGTCTTCCCGACGATCAAGCACCTCGAGCAGCTGAGCGCGTTCGGTTCCGTCGACGCGCTGCTCGCCCACGCGCGAGAGCGCGACGTGCAACCGATCCAGCCGAAGGTGATCGTCGAGGGCGAGGTCGCGCGCGTGCTGCTGCCGGGCGAGCCCGGCTACTGAGCCTGCTGCGCCTCGACCGGCCAGTGGTCAGGCGTTCTCCCGGCTCACGCTTCCTGCTGCGCCGAGACCACGTGCGTGACCGCGTTGATGAGCGCGAGGTGGGTGAAGGCCTGCGGGTAGTTGCCCAGGTGGCGTCCGCTCGAGGCCTCGAGCTCCTCTGCGTAGAGCGACAACGGCGATGAGTAGGCGAGGAGCCGCTCGCACAGGTGTTCGGCCTCGCGGTGTTCGCCGATCTCCGACAGCGCCGAGACGAGCCAGAACGAGCAGATCAGGAACGTGCCCTCCTTGCCCTGCAGGCCGTCGTCGGTCTCGTCGGTGCGATAGCGCAGCACGAGCCCGCCGTCGGTCAGCTCGTCGCGGATCGCCGCGACGGTCGCCCGTACCCGCTCGTCGTCCGGAGGAAGGAAGCGCAGGAGCGGTACCAGCAGCGTCGAAGCGTCCAGCGCGTCGGTGTCGTAGTGCTGGCGAAAGACTCCCCGCTCGTCCACGCCGCGATCGAGGATGTCCGCGCGGATCTCCTCGGCGAGCGCCTGCCATCGGTCGCAGAGGTCATCCTCGCCCCGCCGTTCTGCCAGGCGTGCCCCGCGATCCATCGCCACCCAGCACATGAGCTTCGAGGACACGTAGTGCTGCGGCTTGCCGCGCGCCTCCCAGATCCCCTGGTCCGGATGGGTCCACGCCTTGGAGGCGCATTCGACCTGATCGCAGATCACCGGCCACAGGCGCTCGGGGATGTGGTCGCGCTTCTTTGAGTGCAGGTAGACGGAGTCGAGCACCGCTCCGAAGACATCGTTCTGGCGCTGGTTGTAGGCGGCGTTCCCGACGCGCACGGGACGCGCGCCCTCGTACCCGCTCAGGTGCTCGAGCGTCGACTCCGCGAGCTTCATCTCGCCCTTGATTCCGTACATGATCTGCAGCGATCCGTCCTCGTTGCGCCGCAGGTCGGCGACGTACTGCACGAAGTCGTCGGCCTCCCAGTCGAGGCCGAGGGCATGCAGGCCCCACAGCGTGAAGGACGCGTCGCGCATCCAGCAGTAGCGATAGTCCCAGTTGCGTTCGCCGCGCGGCGTCTCCGGCAGCGAGGTCGTCGGCGCCGCGACCAGCGCGCCCGTGGGCATGAACGTGAGGCCCTTCAGGGCGAGCGCCGAGCGCTCCAGGTGAACGCGCCAGGGGTGGTCCGGATATGTGCCATCGGCCAGCCACGTGCGCCAGAAATGGCTCGTGCGATCGATCTTCTCCAACGCCTGCTCGACAGTCCGCGGCCCGCCGCGCGCCTCCGTCCAGGAGAGGGCGCAGAAGCGTTTCTCGCCCTCGGCCATCGTATGCCGCCCGTGCACGCGGTTGCCCTCGATCCCCATGCGTATGTCGCTGTACAGGCGAAAGCCCGTATCGCCGTCGGCCGCGTCCAGGGCGTATCCCTCTTCTTCGCCCGTGTCCGCGACGGTCCACTTGGCCGGGTTCGCGCCGTAGTCGAACATCGGCTCGCACAGCAGCTCGACCTGCACCTGTCCCTGGATGCACTCCACAACGCGCACCAGCAGGTGGTCGGCGTCGAAATCCGTCGGAGCCCGCGTGTGGCTGGAGCCGTGTTCGTTGTCGTGCCACTCGCCGATCGCGAGCGTGTCGACCACCCGCAGCCAGCCCTGCGGGGTCATCCAGGTCGTTTCGATCATGTTCGTGCCCGGGATGTAGCGCCGTCCGGTGGGGACGTACACGCCGTATGGGCCCAGGCGCCAGCTCCCCGCGCCGCGGTCGAGCAGCGCGCCGAAAATCGACGGCGAGTCGAAGTGCGGCAGGCACATCCACTCGATCGACCCGTCGGAGGCGACCAGCGCGCAGGTGTGACAGTCCGACAGGAAGCCGTAGTCGGCGATCGGCGGAAACGGTGAATCCGCTTTGGCGGCGGCCTCGCGCGCGGCGGCAGCTGGTGAGCGCCCGCTACGCGAGGGCGGCACGTCAGTGGCGAGCGAGGGAGAGCGAGGGTTCATCCTCGCTGGAACGGTAGCGGGGTAGGCTGCAGGGCGAGGCGCATGAGCGAGAAGCCCTTCACCCCCCATCCCGCCGACGCTCGACTGCTCGAGGGTCGTCGCGCGCTCGTGACGGGTGGTGACTCGGGGATCGGCCAGGGCGTCTGCTACGAGCTGGCGGCGCACGGGGCGACCGTTGCGATCAACTACCTCGGCCAGCCCGATGAGGCGCAGCGGATGGCCGGCGAGATCGAAGCCGCCGGCGCGAAGGCGGTCGCGGTGGCGATGGACGTCTCCAAGGAGAACGACGTCCAGCGGGCGTTCGCCACCGCGAAGGACGCGATCGGGGGCGTCGACCTGCTCGTCAACAACGCGGGGATCGAGCGCCCATACCCACTTCTAGACATGCCGCTGGAGGCCTGGCAGAGCGTGCTCGACGTGAACCTCACGGGCGTCTTCCTGTGCGCGCGCGAGGCCGCGCGCATGATGCGCGACGAGCGGTCGCCGGGGACGATCGTGAACATCTCCAGCGTCCACGAGCAGATCGCCTGGGAGCGCTTCTCCCATTACTGCGCTTCGAAGGGCGGCATGCGCCTGTTCACCCAGTCGATCGCAAAGGAGCTCGCACCGCTCGGCATCCGCGTGGTCAACGTCGCGCCCGGCGCGGTCGACACTCCGATCAACAAGTCGGTCCTGGAAAACCCCGAGGAAAGCGCGCAGGTCCTGGCGGAGATCCCGCTCGGGCGCTGGGGCCACGTCGCCGACATCGCTCGGGCCGTCGCCTGGCTGGCCAGCGAGCAGGCCTCCTACGTGACCGGCGCGACGCTGTTCGTCGACGGCGGCATGACGCTGTACCCGCGCTTCATCTGAGCG
>DATHGU010000186.1:0-5992 GCA_035317495.1 Solirubrobacteraceae bacterium | reverse complement strand
GCGGCGCGCTCGACCGCCTGCGGCTTCTCCATCTTGGCGATCAGCGGCAGGCGCGTGTGCTCGCGCACCGATTCGACGTCCTCGGGACGCTGGACGAACGACAGAGCGACCATGTCGACGCCGATCGACTCGCCGTGGCGCAGCAGCTCGAAGTCCTCCTCCGGCAAGGACGGCAAGGGCGCGGTTGGGCCGGGGATGTTCAGGCCCTGGCGCGAGGCGACGGCGCCACCGACCTCGATCTCGACTTCGACCTCGTGGCTGGAAGGGCGCACGTCGATCGCGCGCAGGCGCACGGAGCCGTCCGCCAGATACAGGACGGAACCCGTTTCCAGCGCGTCTGCGAGGCCGGCGAAGGAGACGCTCATGCGGTGGGCGTCGCCCGCGATCTCCTCGCCGCCGCACGAGAAGGTCAGGCGCTCGCCGGGCTTCAGCTCGACGATGTCCTCTCGCAGCGGCCCGATGCGCAGCTTCGGGCCGGGCAGGTCCTGGAGGATCGCCACCGCGCGGTCGGCCTGGCCCGCCGCGTTGCGTATGCGGCGCACGGTCTCCGCGTGCTCCTCGAGCGTCCCATGCGAGTAGTTCAGCCGCGCGACGTCCATGCCGGCCTGGATCATGCGCAGCAGGGTCTCCGGCTCGCGCGAGGCCGGTCCGATGGTGGCGACGATCTTCGTGCGGCGCATCGACGGCAAGGTATAGCGGGGTCATCGCCCCCGTCCGGTGGCTGGCCGCTGGATGGCGTCGCGCAGGCCATCGCGCGTCGGGCGCCCGGCGTAGCATCGATCTCATGCTCGGCCCATCGCGTCCCGTCCCGCGCGTCGGCGCCGCCGCGCGGATCGCGCACTTCGGCGGCGGCTTCGAGCGCGGCACGGTGATCGCGGTGCGGGAGCAGGGCCGTCGGCTGGACGTGCGCGCGGAGGGCGGCGAGCTGCTCGAGTTCGTGCTCAGCCCGGCCACGGCGCGCTTCGTGTCGGCCGGCAGCGCACACGGCCCGCGGCTGGAGCTGCTGGGCTAGGGCGCGTCGACGTCGGGGAAGTGCTCGGCGCAGTGCTCGCGCAGCGAAGCGCGCACCCACGCGCGCTGCTCGGCGTCGGCCGCGCGAAGGCGCGCCAGCAGCTCGCGCTGGCGATCGATCGGCGCTCCTGAGATCGTCCAGCGAACGGCGAGCCGCTCGAACAGCAGCTCGACGGCGCGCTGCCAGGCGTCCTCGCGCGTGTCCGAGGCGCGCCCACGCGTCCCGGCGAGCGTCTGCGCGTACTCGCGCCGCGCGGCCGGCGTCAGCGAGCCGCGCAGCGTGAGCGTGTTGCCGTGCGTGTCGCGGTAGTCGCTGCTCGGCGCGCGCAGCCGCTGCCGATCCCGGCCGCGCTTGCCCACGCGTCAGCCGTCGGCGGCGCGCTCGAGCTGCGAGCGCACGTCGCCGGTCAGAGGCTTGGCGTGCCCGGGCCAGGCGGCCGCGGGCTCGAGCGCGGCGAGCTTGCGCATGCTCGCGCGCGCCTGCTCGGTGTCGTAGTTGTAAACGGAGAACGGCAGGTGCGGCTCGGAGTCGCGGCCCCACATGTCGAGCGTGTAGAAGCAGTCGCTGCTCAGCGCCAGGCGGTCGGACTCGCGCCACAGGGCGATCTGCCCGGGCGCGTGGCCGGGGATCTCGATCACGCTGAAGCCCGCGATCTCGTCTCCCTCGGCGACGGTGCCCGCGATCTCCACCGGCCCGCCGTCCCAGGCGTAGCGATGCAGCAGTCGCTGCGCCTGGCGGTGGGGGAAGGGGAGCCCGGAGAGCCCCTCGGGCCAGTAGCGAAAGCCGCCGCTGCCTTCGGCGTCCTGGACCTCGGCGGCGTGGCAGAACACCGGGACGCCCAGCGCAGGCGCCGCGCCGCGGTGGTCGGTGTGCCCGTGGCCGAGCACTATGCGGCGGATTCCGCCGAGCTTCGCGCCGGCGCTGGCCAGCGCGCGAGCCATCGTTCGCGCCCCGGCGTCGAACAGTGTCGTGCCGCCGTCGTCCTCGATCAGATAGACGTTGCAGCGCCCCGGCTGGCCCTGCACGACCCACACGCCTTCGGCCACCAGCTCGGCGTCGCTCGCAGACAGCCGCCGTGAGAGACGCGTCTTGGCGTTGAAGGCGCCGGTCAGCCGCTGGTCGGCGGTCGAGCCCTGCGGCGGGATCAGGCCGATCTGACGCGGCAGCGAGATCGAGTCGGGGAACGCCTCGTTGGACTGGATCAGACCGTCCTTGACCGTGATCAGGTCGATTCCCTCGATCACGATGCGGTTGCCCGTCGGCTGGATGCCGTTCAGAGATCCCGGGCCGGCGAACGTGCCGCTGAGCCGCCACTGCGTCGCGCAGCGATCGTCCTGCGTGGTCGTCGAGACGACCTCGAAGTCCAGGTCGGGCACGGCGTCGAGCAGTTCGCCGAGGAACGCGCGTACGCCCTCCGGCGCGAGCACGTCGACCTGGCCGCGAACGTTGTCGCGGCCGCCATCGGCCCACAGCCCGACGGCCGTGTCGAGATCGCGGGCGCCGAGCGCCTCGAAGTAGCGTCGCGCGACCGACTCTGCCGTGGCTTTGGTGATGCGTTTCCGGCCCGTTTTCGCCTGGCGCACGTTGGCGGCCGCCTCCTGGACCTTCGTGGCCGCCTTGCTGGCGCTCTGCTCCTCAGCCATTCCGCCTCCTCTACTACGCCGCTTGAGAGCTGTAGTCTAGTCTCCGCCGCGTGGCCGACGCGAGCGATCGCACAAGCGCGCCCGCGGCGCGCAGAAGCGCCGGCAAGCGCGAGGGCAAGCGCGAGCTGGGCAGGGGCGAGCGAGTGCTGCCCGGGGTGTTCCGCCTGCGGCTCCCGCTTCCGTGGCCGGGCGTTCCCCACTGCAATGCCTGGGCGGTGGCGGCGGGGGAGGGGTTCGTGCTGTTCGACACCGGCATGCACCAACCCGACTCGCTGGCCAACCTGGAACGGGCGCTTGCGATGTGCAACCTGCGCTTGGAGGACACGCGGCTGATCGTGTGCACGCACGCGCACTCCGACCACTGCGGCCAGGCGCCGGTGATCGCCGAGCGCGCGGGGTGCGACATCTGGATGCATCCGAGCCACGAGCTGCTGACGAACATGGTGGAGGACCCCGACGCGGTGTTCGCGCGGCGCCTTGAGGTCGCGCGCCAGAGCGGCGTGCCGGCCGAACCGCTGCAGCGCTACGCCGCGGAGGGCAAACCGCGCCAGACCGGCTTCGCCGGCGTGATCGAACCGGCGCGCGATCTGCTCGATGGGGTGACCGTGCGCACGGACCTCGGCGAGTGGATCGCGTATGAGACCCCCGGTCACTCCCCGTCGCACGTATGCCTGTTCCAGCCCGAGCGTCGCCTGCTGATCTCGGGCGACCACCTGCTGGGGCGCATCTCGCTGTACTTCGAGTACGGCAACTCGCCGGACCCGGTCGGCGAGTTCCTGCATTCGCTCGACACAGTGCAGCGGCTCGGCGCGCGCCTGTGCCTGCCCGGTCACGGGCGCACGTTCGCCGACGTGCACGCGCACATCGAGGGCAACCGCAAGCTCGTGCACGAACGGCTCGAGCGCGTGCGCGAGGCGCTCGCGCAAGGTCCGCTGAGCGCCTTCGAGATCGTGCCGCGCGTGTACGGTGACGCGCTGTCGGAGCAGAACGCGCAGTGGCTTCTGTCGGAAATGCTCAGCTATCTCAAGCACCTGGAGGCGCTCGGCGACGCGCGGCTGATCCCAGGCGAGCCCGAGCGCTGGGCCGCGTGATGCTGGGCCGCATGACGTTGGACTGCATAATTGACAGATGCGCATCAACGAGATCCTCGCCGCCGAGAGCCCCGTCTTCTCGTTCGAGTTCTTCCCGCCCAAGACGGAGGCGGGCGAGCAGAACCTGTACAGGGCGCTGAGCGAGCTGAAGCCGCTTCAGCCGTCGTTCGTGTCGGTCACCTACGGGGCGGGCGGCTCGAGCCGCTCCAAGACGATCGAGATCGTTAAGCGGATCAAGGAGGACTTCGGCCTGGAGGCGATGGCGCACTTCACGTGCGTCGGCGCGACCGAGCCGGAGCTGCGGGACACGCTGGATGAGATGCAGCGGGCGGGGATCGACAACGTGCTCGCACTGCGCGGCGATCCTCCGGAGGGCCAGGAGGCGTGGACGAAGACCGAGGGGGGTCTCGAGTACTCGAGCGAGCTCGTCGAGCTGATCGGCGGCGATTACGAGTTCGCGATCGGCGCGGCTTGCTTCCCGGAGACGCACATACACGCCGAGAGCGCGGAGAGCGACCTGCGCTACCTCGCCGAGAAGGTGCGGTCGGGCGTTGACTTCCTGATCACGCAGATGTTCTTCGACAACAGCTTCTATTTTGATTTCGTGAGGCGCGCGCGTGCCGTCGGCATCGGCGTGCCGATCATCCCCGGCATCATGCCGATCACGCGGGTCGGTCAGGTGGAGCGGATGGCGAGCATGTGCGGCTCGGCGATCCCGGAGGGCCTGCGCGCGGAGCTGCACGCGCGCGAGGACGACGCCGAGGCGGTGCTCGACTTCGGCGTGGCCAATGCGACGCTGCAATGCGCAGAGCTGCTCGCGGCGGGCGCGCCGGGCATTCACTTCTACACGCTCAACCGATCGCCGGCGACGCGCGCGATCCTCAGCGCGCTGAAGCTCGCGCGGCCGTGGGAGCGGGCGATCTACCCGGCTTCGATCTCCAGCCCCTCGGCGACGCGCGGCGAGCCGTCGGGCGCCTCGTAGCGGACGTCCACGGAGTCGTTCTGGCGATATGTGCCGACGCCCCACGCGCCGAGCAGCCAGCGCCAGCCGCTGATCTTGTCCTTGCGCAGGTCCCGCTCGAACACCAGCGAGCCTTCGCGGATCGAGAAGTCGCTGCCGAGCTGCTGCGGGACGCCGTTGAGGTACACCTGATAGGGCTCGCGCACGTCGCGCGGCAGCCTCACCTTGGATTTGCTCATCGCCCGCGGATTATGCACCCGGTGGGACGCGTACTCTGCGCAGCGTGAGCGAGATCCCCTACACGGTGCGCCGCTCCTCGCGCGCGCGCAGCGTGCGAGTCAACGTGCATGCGCACATGGGCGTGGAGGTCGTGCTGCCCGCGCGCGCCCCCGAGCGCGCTGCCGCGGCGGCGGTCAGCGAGCTGCGCCCGTGGATCGAGCGCCGGCTGGACGAGGCGCGCGAGGCGCTCGCGCACGTGGCCGCGCGCGCCGGCACGGTTCCCTATCTGGGCGCGCAGCTCGAACTGGTAACGCAGCCCGGGCGCACGCGCGTGCATCGCAAGGGCGAGCGCCTGCTGGTGCCGGAGACCGACGCGCAGGCGTCGCTCGAGCGCTACTACCGCCGCGCCGCGCGTGCCGAGATCGGCCCGCGCCTGGACCGCGCGACCGCGCTCGCCGGCAGCTCCTATCGCGACCTGTCGATCCGCGCCCAGCGCACGCGCTGGGCCTCCTGCTCGGCCGACGGGCGCATGAGCTTCAACTGGCGCCTGCTGCTGGCGCCCGAGCCCGTGCTCGACTACGTCGTGTGGCACGAGGTCTGCCACCTGCAGATCCTCGACCACTCGCCGCGCTTCTGGGCGCTGTTGGAGCGCTGGTGGCCGTCCTATCGCGACGAGCGCGATTGGCTCAGGCGCAATGGGGCGACGCTGGTGCTGTAGGGCAGCCGTGCGGCCTGCTGGGCGGCCGGGTTTGTAAACGGCATCCGGCCTTCGGGCCGGTCCGCCGTCCGCTTCTAGTTACAACCTGTGACCGCGGCGGGCGCCCCGGCAGCTACCGGCGAGGGCCATCCTGGCCCCGCGATCGATCAGCTGCGCTGATCGATCGGGATGTAATCGAGGTCTCGATCCCCCGTGTAGATCTGGCGTGGGCGGGCGATCTTCTGCTCGGAGTCCTGCACCATCTCGAGCCACTGGGCGATCCAGCCGCTCGTGCGTCCGATCGCGAACATCACGGGGAACATCGCGACGGGCAGGCCGAGCGCCTCGTAGATCAGGCCCGAGTAGAAG
>DATHGU010000185.1:0-5509 GCA_035317495.1 Solirubrobacteraceae bacterium | reverse complement strand
TCCAGTCACCTTCGAGGCCGACTACGCCGAGCAGCGCAACCGGCTGACGACCTTCTTCCGCCTGATACTGATGATCCCCGTGGCGATCGTGCTGTACGTGTTCGGAATCGTCGCCTACATCGCGATCGTCATCGCCTGGTTCGCGATCGTCCTGACGGGCCGCTACCCGGCTGGCCTGTACAAGTTCGTGGCCGACTTCAACCGCTTCCTCGCACGCGCCACCGCGTATGCCGTGCTGTTGACGGACGTCTATCCGCCGTTCAACGGTGCGGCCGATCCGGCCTATCCCGTGCGCATGGAGTTCTCGGGACCGCTCGAGAGCTATAGCCGGCTGAGAACGCTGCTGCGCTTCATCCTGGCGATCCCGATCATGATCCTGCGCTACGTGATGACGCTGCTGTTGGAGATCGGCGCGGTCGCCGCGTGGGTAGTGATCGTCGTGACGGGCAAGATGCCGCGCGGCCTCTTCGACCTGATGGTCCTGGCCAACTCGTACACCGCGCGCAGCGACGCCTATCTGTTCCTGCTGACCGAGACCTACCCGCCCTTCCAGGACGAGCAGACGCGCGCAGCCGGAACGGGTCCGCCGAGCTTCCCGGAGGCGCCGTCGCCCGCATAGCGGCGCGACGACAGACGCGACGTCCGGTCGCCTAGACCGGCGTGACGGGGTTGTGCCTGGCGGGCCACGTCCGCCGCTTCGAGGCAGCGTGCGAGAAGCGGCGGACGAGCTCGTCGCGCAGCGACGCCGGCTCGATCACCGCGTCGACGACCAGCTCGGAGGCGAGGTGCAGGATGTCGATGTCCTCCGAGTACTCGGTCCGCAGCTCCTCCGTGCGCCGCTCGCGCTCGGCGGGGTCCTCGATCCCCTGCAGCTGGTTGTAGTAGACGGCGTTGATCGCCGCCTGCGGGCCCATCACGGCTATCGACGCGCTCGGCAGCGCCAGGCAGCAGTCTGGGTCGAAGGCGGGTCCGGCCATCGCGTAGAGACCCGCGCCGTAGGCCTTGCGCACGATCACCGAGATCTTCGGCACGGTCGCCTCGCTGACCGCGCTGATCATCTTGGCGCCGTGGCGGATGATGCCTTCGCGCTCCACCTGCGTGCCGATCATGAAGCCTGGCACGTCGGCGAGGAACAGCAGCGGCACGTTGAATGCGTTGCACGTCCAGATGAAGCGCGCGGCCTTGTCGGCGGAGTCGCCGAACAGCACGCCGCCCTTGTGCTTGGGCTGGTTGGCGACTATCCCGATCGCCTCGCCGTGCAGGCGCGCGAAGCCGACGATCAGCTCCTTGGCCCAGCGCGGATGGATCTCCAGCAGCGAGCCCTCGTCGACGAGCAGGTCGATCAGCGTCTTCATGTCGAACGGCTTGTTCTCATCGGCCGGGATCAGCTCGGCGATCGCCTGTCCATCTGCCGGCTCGCGCGCCGCAGCCGGCGCGGCGCGCGGCGGGCGCTGCTCCCAGTTGCCCGGCAGGTAGGAGAGGTAGCTGCGCGCCGTCGCGATGCCCTCCTCGTCGCTGTTGACCAGCTGGTGGCCGCAGCCGGACACGCCGGTGTGCATGCGCGCCCCGCCCATCTCCTCGAGGCTGACGTGCTCGCCGATCACCATCTCGGCCATGCGCGGCGAGCCCAGGTACATCGACGCGTTGCCCTCGCGCATGATCACGACGTCACAGAACGCCGGGATGTAGGCGCCGCCGGCGGCGCTCGGGCCGAACAGCACGCAGACCTGCGGCACGACGCCCGACAGCTTCACCTGGTTGTGGAAGATCCGCCCCGCGCCGCGCCGCCCGGGGAACATCTGCACCTGCTCGGTGATCCGCGCGCCGGCCGAGTCGACGAGGTAGACCATCGGCACGCCGAGGCTCAGCGCGCGTTCCTGTGTGCGCAGGATCTTCTCGACCGTCTTCGGGCCCCAAGAGCCCGCCTTTACGGTCGGGTCGTTGGCCATCAGCGCGACCGGCCGGCCGTCGATCTCGCCCACGCCGGTCACGACCCCGTCGGCGCCCAGCCCATCCTCCTGCCAGTTGGCCAGCAGCGCCTCCTCGGAGAAGCTGTCGTCGTCGAGCAGCAGCGCGATGCGCTCGCGCACCGCCAGCTTGCCCTGCTCGCGCGCCTTCTCGCGGTGGCGCTCGGGACCCCCCGCGAGCGCGCGGGCGGCGGCCCCGCTCAGGTCGCTCACGGCCGCGGTAGCCCTCGATACCGGTGGCGGCGCCCGCGCGACAGATGACGTTCGTGGCGCGCCTGCAGCCGAGCTTGGACCACGTCGAGATCCGAGGCCGGCCCGAGCAAGCGCCAGGCATCGCGCACGACCGGCAGCAGCGTGAACCCGATCACCCAGCCCGGCCAGAAGCCACCACTGGGTCCGCTGGCGAGCCAGATGCCCACACATAGCGCCGAGACGCCCAGCGACCCGCCGGCCTCCTGCAGCAGACGACGACGCAGCTGGGTCTTGCGCTTACGCAGCGCGATCTTGACCGACGTCGAGCTGACCGGCAGGTCGACTCGCAGGGCGTCGAGGTCGGCGCGCGTGGATGCCGCATAAGCCCCACCGATGCGCTCCTCGAGCTCCTCCGAGGTGAGCCGGCCGGCGCCGGCGTGCTCGCGAAGCTCCTCGATCAGCTGCTCACGATCGGCGTCCGCGACACGCAGGCTCGACAGGTCGCTCATGTGAGGAAGGTTAGTTGGTCATGCACGGGCGGTCCCGCCGCACGACGGCGCCGAGCTTGTCAGATTCCAGCGTTCTCGACGGGCGACTCGCCGGAGTAGTCGTAGAAGCCCCTGCCCGTCTTGCGCCCGAACCAGCCAGCGCTGAGCATCTTGCGGAGCGTCGGCGGGCGCGCGAAGCGCCGCTCGCGGAACTCGTCGAACAGCACGTCGCATATCGAGCCGAGCGTGTCCAGGCCGACGAAGTCGGCGAGCGTGAGCGGCCCCATCGGATGCCCCGCGCCGGCCTTCATCGCCTCGTCGATCTCGGAGACCGAGCCGACGCCCTCTTCGAACGCGCGTATCGCATCGAGCATGTACGGCACGAGCAGGCGGTTGACGATGAAGCCGGCCTTGTCCTTGGTGGGGATCGCGAGCTTGCCCTCGGAGCGCGCGAACTCGAGCGCCGCGTCGAACGCCTCGTCGCCGCTGGTCACGCAGCGCACCACCTCGACGAGCTTCATGACTTGCGCCGGGTTGAAGTAGTGCAGGCCGACGAAGCGCTCCGGGCGCCCCGTGACGGCGGCCTGATCGATCACCGCCAGCGACGAGGTGTTCGTAGCGAAGATCGCCTCGGGCTTGACGATCTGATCGACCTCCTTCCACATCTCGAGCTTCAGCGCGAGGCTCTCGGTGATCGCCTCGATCACCAGGTCGCAGTCGGCCAGGTCGCGGTAGTCCGTGCTCCCCTCGATTCGAGCGCGCACCGCGTCGGCCTCCTCCTTGCTCGCCTTGCCCTTCTCGACCGCCCGCGCCAGCTGCTTCTCGATCTTGCCGATGCCCTTCGCGAGCGTCGCATCGTCGACCTCGCGCAGCACTACGTCATAGCCCGACTGCGCCGCCACCTGCGCGATGCCGTGACCCATCAGCCCCGCTCCCAGCACTCCCACCTTCTCGATCTGCCGCGCCATTGGACCTCCGCTCGGGTTCTCCGCTTGGCCAGGGAGCCTATTACGGGCCGGGAAGTTTCTCCGATGGACGGCGTCTGTGACCTCGAAGCACCAACGCCCGGCCAGGAGCCGGTCCCGCTGATCCTGCCCCCGATCCGGGCGGGGTCAGCGGAGCCGGCTCCGCCGTGTAGCCTCAGCGGCACGGCCGCCTCGCACCGCAGGCGCGCCATCAACCGATCGCCAGGAGTCAGCCGATGAGCATCGTCGTCACCGAGGACCGCGGTTCGGTCCGCCACGTCATCCTCAATCGCCCGGAGAAGCGCAACGCGATGAGCCAGCAGCTGCTGCGCGCGCTGGCGGACGTGCTGAGCGAGGCGGCCGCCGACAGCGCCGTGCACTGCGTCGTGCTGCGCGGCGAGGGACCCGTGTTCTCAGCCGGCGTCGACCTCGGCGAGCTGGCCGAGTCGGCCGGGCAGCCGGGGAACCTGCGCCCGTTCCGCGAGGTGTTCCTCGACTGCGCGAACCTCTGCGAAGAGATGGCCAAGCCGGTCGTCTGCCAGATCCATCGCACGTGCGTGGGAGGCGCGCTGGAGGTCGCGCTCGGCTGCGACCTGCGGATCGCCTCCAGCGACGCGCAGTTCGCCCTGCCGGAGGTGCGCTTCGGCCTCATTCCCGACGTCGGCGGATCGACCCGCCTGCCGGCCGTCGTGGGACTCGGCCGCGCCAAGGAGCTGATCATGACCGGCCGCTCGATCGATGCGGCGGAGGCCGAGCGCATCGGCCTGGTCAATCGCGTCGTCGCGCCCGAGGAGCTCGAGCAGGCCACGCAGGCGCTGGTGGACGAGCTGCTCGCCAACTCGCACGTGGCGGTCGGCCGCGCCAAGCGTGTGATCGACGCCTCGGCGCGCCCCGCGCTCGCGCAGACGCTCGAGATGGAGGTGGCCGTGCAGGAGTACTGCGTGGCAGTCATGCGCGAGAGCGCGCGCGAGGCCGAGCAGGCGCAGGACGCCGCGCCGGTCGCCGGCTAGCGCGCGTCGGCGCCCATCGCCGGCCGCGCCGACTCAGCGCCAGTCGACCGGCCCGGCGACGAGCGTGTGGCTGCCGAGCGGGCGGCCGAGGATCTCCTGTACGCGCCGTGCGCAGGCGAGCAGCGCGGGCAGCTCGATACCCGTCTCGATGTCCATCTCGTGCAGCATCGAGACGAGGTCCTCGGTGGCGATGTTGCCGGTCGCACCGGCGGGCACGGGGCAGCCGCCGAGCTCGCCGAAGCTCGACTCGAAGCTGTTGACGCCGGCCTCGAGCGCGGCGAGCACGTTCGCGAGGCCCTGCCCGCGCGTGTTGTGGAAGTGCGCGGTCAGCTCCAGCTGGTCGCCGAGTGACGTGCGCGCGGCGGCGAAGAACTCGCGCACCTGGCGCGGGTTGGCCATGCCGGTGGTGTCGCCGAAGCCGACCTCCTGCGCGCCGGCGTCGCGCAGGCGGGCGGCGATCTCGAAGACACGCTCGGGCGGCACGTGGCCCTCGTAGGGACAGCCGAATGACGTCGAGATCACGCCCTCGCAGCGCAGCCCGGCCTCGCGCGCGCGCCCGAGCACGACCTCCAGCGCCGCGAGCGACTCGGCGATCGAGCGGTTGACGTTCTTGCGATTGTGCGTCTCCGAGGCCGACATGAAGACGTTGATCTCGTCGATCCTCTCGCGCTGCTCGAGCGCCGCATCGAGCCCGCGCTCATTGGGTATCAGCACGCTGACGGCGACGCCGTCGGGCACGTCGATCCGCTCCAGCACCTCGCCGGCGTCGGCCAGTTGCGGGATCACCTCGGCGCGCACGAAGCTCGTCACCTCCAACCGCCGCAAGCCGGTCCGCGCGAGCGCGTCGATCAACTCGATCTTGAGCTCGGTGGGGATCGTCTCGGGCT
>DATHGU010000184.1:0-2478 GCA_035317495.1 Solirubrobacteraceae bacterium | reverse complement strand
AGATCTCGGCGGAGCTGTCCACGCGCTCCGAGCGGCCGGCCAGCCCCGTAACGAGCCGGTTGAGCTGCGGGATGCGCCCCGGGAAGCGGCGCCCGGCGAGGCAGAACAGCTCGAAGGCTCGGTTCGTCAGGAGAACGTCGTTGACGTAGGCGGAGAGCCGCCTGCGCGGGCGCGGCGCCTGCGCGGTGCGGTTGTTGGTGCGCGTGAGCGCCGTGTCGGCGTGGGGGAATACGAAGAACTCGAAGTGATCGTTGGCGAGCGCGAGCTCCTCGAAGCGCGCGAGCGTGTCGCTCAGCGGAGCCGGCGCGTCCACGCCGTGCAGCGTGAAGGCCGGCACGCATTGGAGCGTGACCTCGGCGATCGCGCCGAGCGCGCCGAGGCCCACGCGGGCCGCGCGAAAGGTCTCGGGATCGCGCTCGGAGGAGCAGACGAGCGTCGAGCCGTCGGCCAGCACGAGCGTCAGCTCGCTCACCTGCGCGGAGAGATTGCGAAACCGCGCGCCCGTTCCGTGCGTAGCCGTCGAGATCGCACCGGCGACGCTCTGAGCGTCGATGTCGCCGAGGTTCTCCAGGGCGAGGCCGTGCGTTGCGAGCTGCCGGCTGAGATCGCGGATCGTGATGCCCGCCTGAACGCGCACCAGCCCAGATGAGCCGTCGACGTCGAGCACGCTGCCGAGGTGGTCCAGCTTCAGCATCAGCCCGTCCGTTAGCGCTACGTCGCCGAAGGAGTGTCCGGCGCCCGCCACGCGCACGCGCAGGCCCCGTCGTGCCGCCTGTTCGATCGCAGCCGACAGCTGCTCGGTCGACGCCGGCGAGCGCACGGCAGCCGGCGCGCAGCGCTGGTCGCCGGCCCAGTTGCGCCATTCGGCGGCGCTCACGTGCGGATCGCTAGGCTCGCTCATCAGATGAACGAGCCCGAGCCTACTCCGAGCCCGGCCGTTCGGGCCCCGCGCGGGCGCTCGCTGCCCACACCGGGCCTCACGCGCGCGACGGTCATCGGGGCGGGGTCGTTCGGGACGGCGCTCGCGGTGCTGCTCTCGCGCGGCGGGCTGCGGACCGTGCTGCAGACGCGCACGGAGGAGCAGGCGCGACTGATCGAGTCAGAGCGCGAGAATCGCGCGTATCTGCCGGGCGTGCAGCTGCCCGCGTCGCTGCGAATCGAGCCGGCGTCCGCCGGCCTCGCGCGGGCTGACTACGTGTTCCTGGCGGTGCCCTCGCACGGCCTCGGCGAGGTGATCGCGGCGCTTGGCGGATCGGGCCTCGGCCGCCGCACGGCGATCGTGTCGGTGGCCAAGGGACTGGTGGCGCCGGCCGGGCTCCCGCCGACGGTCGTCCTCAGCGAGCGCTTCGGAGCCGATCGCGTCGCCTGCGTCGGCGGCCCGGCGCATGCGCAGGAGATGGTCCACCATGGCGCCGCTCTGGTCGCAGCCTCCAGCGACGAGGCGCTCGCGCGCTCGCTGGCACACGTGTTCACGCGCGCGGGGATCGTGTGCGAGCAGTCGAACGACCCGCTCGGCGTCGAGCTCGCGGGCGCCGCCAAGAACGCGGCGGCGCTCGCCGCCGGCGCGACGGAGGCACAGGGCCTGAACGCCGCTGGCGCAGCCGCCGGCCACATCTTCGCCGAGGTATGGCGCTACGCAGAGGGGCTGGGCGCTCGTCCCGAGTCGATGATCGGGCTCGCCGGCGCCGGCGACCTGGTGGCCACCGCGCTCGCCCGCGAGAGCCGCAATCGCCGCGCCGGAGAGCTGCTCGCGGCCGGCGTGCCCGCCGCCGAGATACCGGCACGGATCGGCCAGGCGGTCGAGGCGCTCGAGTCCGTGCCGTTGCTGGCACGCGCACTGCTGCAGGCGGGCGTCGGCGCGCCCGTCACGGGCGCCCTCGGGCGGCTGATCTCCGGTGAGCTGCCGCTCGAGCGGTGGGTCGCGCTCGTGCGCGCCACGGTCCCACCGCCGGCGCTCTGGCGCAGGCGCCCCAAGCCGGGCTTCTGGCGGCGAGTGTGGCGCTCGCTGAAGCGGCGCCCCTGAGGGACATCGTCCGGAGGCCGCGCGCGCCGCGGCCTCCGGACGTCTCCTGTACTACTGATGTGCGAAGCGGACCTCGGTGCTCGCTCCGTTGTTGATCGAGCGCACCCACGTCAGGTCGGCGATGCCCTGGTTGTTCAGGGTCAGCGACTGGAAGTCGCCGAGCTCCCTGTTGGCGCTGCAGCCCGTGCCTTCGGTGCAGATCGGACCGGTCTTGGCGACGGTCGGATCGGCGCTGACGGGCGCGGAGAACGTCGTTCCCGCGTCGCTGCTCTCGAGGTAGGTCTCAAACCACTGGGCGCTGGCGGGGACGTTGTCGGGCGTCCCGGCCGTGCTGGTGTGGTAGAGCGAGATCGCAACCTTCGATCCCCGGGCGGCGATCCATGGGTACACAGAGGCGCCGCCGCTGACGAGCGTCCGCGGCGCCGACCAGGTGGCGCCCCAGTCGTGCGAGTCGC
>DATHGU010000183.1:0-6641 GCA_035317495.1 Solirubrobacteraceae bacterium | reverse complement strand
CGGGCGGTCGGCAGCGTCGTCGACTGCCGAGCCCGCAGCGCCGGGCGGCGCCGGATGCGGGCCGGCGCTCAGCCGGTCGAGCGCCCACAGGAACGCGGCGAGCGTCTTGCCCGAACCGGTGGGCGCCGACAGCAGGACGTTCTCGCCGCGCGCGATCGCCGGCCAGGCCTTGTGCTGCGCGGGCGTGGGGGCGGCGAAGGCCTGCTCGAACCACTCGCGGACGGGCGGGCTGAAGCTGGAGAGGGGCACGCGCTGAGGCTATCGCGGGCTCGGGCGCGGCGGCGCTACACGGACCGTGCCGATCGGTGTAGTAGGATGGGACAGCGTGGCGCAATCTGCTCATCGCTTGAACATCACGTTGGACGCTGAACACGCAGCTCGCCTCTCGCGGCTGGCGGATCGGATCCACGTTCAGGAGGGAACGCTTGCGCGATCGCTGCTGTCGATGGCGATCGAAGAGGCGGACCCCGACGCGCGCAACGTGGCAACGCTGCTCGATGGAATCCCAGGTGCTCTCGAGCGGGCACGGCTGGGCCTGGAACGCGGGCTCGCGGGCGAGACCGTAGGTTTGGACGAGCTGTAGGCGGTGGCAGAGGTCAGGCTCAGCCTCGTTGCTATCGAGGATCTCGACCGCCTGATCCTCACCCACAGCCTTCCCCGCGACACCCGCCGCCGGGTCGCGCGCTCGCTTCGGCCGCTGGAGCGATTTCCTCGCCTGGGTCGTGAGCTGCAGGGAGCTTGGACGCCATTCCGCTTCATCTTGGGTCCGTGGCGCTGGTTGCTGATCGTGTATCTCTATGACGAGCAACGGAGTCTCGTCGTGGTAGCCACGATGCAGGACGCGCGCTCCTCCTCGGCGGCGACCTCGGCGTAGGCGTTCCGCCGATACAAGTCCTGACGATCCCGGGCCTTCACAGACACCGCGGCCCAGGCGAAGAGCTGCGGTGCCCGCGGAGACCCGGCATCGAGGGGTAACGCCAACGATCTCATCTCGGGCATCGTGGAGAGGGAGTAGACGATGCCCAAGCTTGTGCCGCGTTCCACTCCCCTCTCGTGGACCTGTCCGCGGCCGGACATCCAGAACGCAATGTTCCGGTAGGGACGCCCATCCGCGATGTTCCGATGAGGACGGTACTTCCACATATCGGGCGCGGGTAGAGGCGTCTCCGACTGTCTGCGCGTCTCGCTTCGCTCGCACATAGACTTTGCGCATCGATGGACGAGCGAGCGCGGCTTTGACGAGCACACCCGCGTCGGGCGCGCAGCTCGGTACGGCGCACGAGGCCACGCCGACGCAGACCGGCGTGCTGCCCGCCCAGCGGCTGCGCGAGGCGATCGCGCAGGAGTGGATCGCGGCCGGTGCGGGGCGCGTCCCGACTGATTCCGTGCAGCCGGCGAGCGTCGACCTGCGGCTCGGCGAGCGGGCTTGGGCGCTGCGCTGCAGCTTCCTTCCCGACGTCGACTCGACCGTCGAGCAGAAGGTCGAGGACCTGGCCTTCGAAGAGATCGACCTGCGCCACGGGGCAACGCTCGAGCGCGATCGCCCCTACCTCGTGCCGCTGATCGAGGAGCTGCGGCTGCCCGAGGAGGTCCGCGCGAAGACCAACCCGAAGAGCTCGACAGGGCGCCTCGACGTGTTCACGCGCGTGCTGACCGATCGCAGCCACCGCTTCGACGAGATCGCGGCCGGCTACCGCGGCAAGCTCTACCTGGAGGTCGTCCCGCGCACGTTCGCGATTCGCGTGAAGACCGGCCTGCCGCTCAACCAGGTGCGGCTGATCGACGGCGACGGACGCCTGAGCGATCGGGAGCTGCTCGAGCTGCATCACCGAGTCCCGCTGCTCTATCGCGACTCCGAGCCGCTCGCCCAAGCCTCCCTGTCGCTCGGCGACGGGCTGTTCCTCAGCCTCGACGCCTCGGGCGGCGCCGAGAGCATCGTCGGCTACCGCGCAAAGAAGAACAGCCTGCCGATCGACCTGACGAAAGCCGGCGCGCTTCGCTGGCAGGACTACTGGGAGCCGGTGCACCCCGAGGCCAAGCAGCGCATCGTGCTCGAGCCCGAGGTCTTCTACCTGCTGCTGTCGGCCGAGGGCGTCAGCATTCCGCCGTCGTTCGCAGCCGAGATGCTTGCCTACGATCCGACCGCCGGCGAGCTGCGCACGCACTACGCCGGCTTCTTCGACCCGGGCTTCGGCTACTCGCGCGCAGGCGCGCAGGTCGGCAGCAGGGCCGCGCTGGAGGTCCGTGCTCGCGACGTGTCGTTCATGGTCGAGCACGGCCAGCCCGTCTGCAAGCTCGCGTTCGAGCGGATGGCCGAGGAGCCGGACGTGCTCTACGGCGAGGACGTCGGGTCGAACTACCAGGGCCAGCAGACGATGCTCAGCAAGCACTTCCTCGAGCGTGCCCCGGCCGCTCGTCCGCACGGCTCTGGTTGAGACCCGCGGGGGCCCGCGAGGCAATCACGGGCGCCGCAACGGTGGCCGCGGCGCCCGCGAAGCACTTGCTTGCCTACATGGCTGGCAACGGGCCCGGCCGGGGACCACCCAGATCGAGACCGAGCGCCATGCATATCCGACGTCGCGCGTGCGGTCAAGAGACGCCTGCCGCGCTGATCCGTCGAGGCACGCTCCGTGTCGCACAGATCCCGTGTTCATCGCGCGATGCGCGCCGCGCGGGCGGCTCTGCGAGTGGGAGACGTCCACGGCGAACTCGCACCGGCGACCTGCGGTGTTCTCCGCTGTGAGGCCAGGCGCCGTGTGAAAGAAACACGGCCCTACCTTCTGCATCGTGCGGCGTGCGACATATCCGACGATTGACCGGTCTATCACACCGGGAACCAGAGTGTTTATGATCGTCCATCGCCGCGCGTTTGCGGCGAGCACGATCGATCGGCGCGGGAATTTTTCCTGGACGAGGAAGAGCGCCCCCGAAGCCCCCCCAAGCATAAGGACAGGGATCACGCACATATGCCCAGAACCACCTCGAAAGCTCCAAAATCTCCGTCGACCACGCAAGAGCCGGCGTGGTCGATCCCCAGCCTGCGCGAACCGCGCTACTCGCAGTCGCTAGAGCGGGGCCTGGCGATCCTCAGCTGCTTCACGCCCAAACGGCCGGTGCTGGGTATCGCGGACATCGCCGACGAGCTGGGAATGAGCCGCTCGACGACGCACCGCTACGTGATCACGCTGCTCGCGCTCGGCTATCTGGAGCAGGGCGCCTCGCGCAAGTACCGCCTGGGACTGCGCGTCACCGACCTCGGCATGTCGGCGCTCAACTCGACGGGCCTGCGCGAGCACGCCCACCCGTACCTGGAGGAACTGCGCCAGCGCTCCTCCTACACCGTCAGCCTCGCCGTGCTCGACGGCCCGGAGATCCTGTACATCGATCGGGTGCGCAGCTTCCGGCGCGGCCAGGGCCAGGCCAACGGCGACGTGACGACCGGCTCGCGCCTGCCCGCCCACTCCACGGCGATGGGCAAGCTGCTGCTCGCCAACCTGCCGGAGGCCAACCAGCGCGAGTTGATCGCCTCGATGAAGCTGACCAAATCCGCGCCCAACACGATCACCGGCAAGAAAGCGCTGCGCGACGAGCTCGACGAGGTGCTCGACGCGAACTTCGCGGTCGACGACGAAGAGCTCGCGCGCGACCTCTACTCGATCGCCGCGCCGGTGCGCAACGATCGGCGTGACGTCGTCGCGGCGGTCGACATCGCCGCGCCCAGATCGATGATCTCGCTCGGAGAGCTCGTCGATGCACTCGGCCCCCACCTGATCTCGACGGCCGACCGCATCTCCGCGCGCCTGGGCTACCGGCGCAACGACGAGCAGGGCTGATCGACACACCCCGCGGCGGCGCCCACGGGGCCACTTGGCAGGGCGGTCGCGTACTCTCTGGCGGCCCGTATGCCCTTGCTCCTCAAGCCCTCCGCCGCCCTGCTGTGCGCACCGCTGCTCGCACTGGGCCTCTCCGCGTGCGCCAAGACGCTCTCCACCTCCGGCCTGAGCGGCGAATCCAAGCGGGTGGCGGAGACGATCAAAAACCTGCAGTCCGACGTGACGGCCGGCGAAGAGAAGAAGATCTGCCAGAAGGATCTCGCGAGCACGGTCGTCAAGGGCCTGAGCTCGGCCAAGGGCGGATGCCAGCAGGCGATCAAAGACCAGCTGGCGGAGATCGACTCCTTCGAAGTCACGATCGACTCGGTGCAGCTGGGCGGCACGAGCGCGGCGCGTACGGCGACCGCCCGTGTCAAAAGCGTCTACTCCGGCAAGAAACGCACCTCCACCGTGTCGCTCGTCAAGGAGAGCGGCAAGTGGAAGGTCTCGTCGCTCGGCTGAGGCCAGCGCCGAGCCTCGGCCAATCTCCGAGCCTCGGTTGACCTCGGGCGAATCTCTCAGCGGATCCCGTCGAGCAGCTCCGCCGCCGAGGACAGCCCGAGCCCCTTGGCGAGGATTACGATCGTCTCCAGGCGCGGCGAGCGCTTGCTGCGCTCCAGCAGGCTGATCTCGGTGCGGTGCAGGTCGCAGGCGTCGGCCAGCGCCTCCTGGGAGAGGCCGGAGAGGTCGCGATAGCGGCGCAGGTTCTCGGCGAATTGCTCACGTGAAGTCATGCCCGCACTCTTACGTATGACGGACAATAAATTCCACAGACAAAAGTATTCAATCCCAGATCTAGGAACTGTGGCGTCGACGGGGCCCGCGCATCATCGGAGGGCTTGGCCGTACTGCCTTTCGTAGTAGGCGCGGTAGTCGCCCGAGCGAATCGGCTCCCACCACCAGGCGTTGTCGCGATACCACGCGACCGTCTGCTCGAGGCCGAGCTCGAAGCGCACCTGCGGGCGCCAGCCCAGCGCGCGAACCTTCTCGGAGGACAGCGAGTAGCGGCGGTCGTGGCCCGGCCGGTCGGCCACGTACTCGATCTGCGACGCGCTCGCCCCGGTCAGCTCGACGATCCGCTCGACGACCGCGATGTTGGACTGCTCGTCGGGGCCGCCCGCGTTGTAGACCTCGCCCGGCACGCCGTGCTCGAGCACGTGCGCGATCGCGCGACAGAAGTCCGTCGAGTGGATCCAGTTGCGCACCTGCATGCCGTCGCCGTACACCGGCAGCCGGTCGCCGTGCAGCGCGTTGAGGATCATCAGCGGAATCAGCTTCTCCGGGTACTGGTAGGGGCCGTAGTTGTTCGAGCCGCGGCAGATCAGCGCGGGCAGCTCGTAGGTGTGGAAGTAGCTCTGCACGAGCAGGTCCGCGCCCGTCTTCGTGGCCGAGTACGGCGAGGAGGGGCGAAGCGGAGACTGCTCGGTGAACGAGCCCAGCTCGATCGAGCCGTACACCTCGTCGGTCGAGACCTGCACGTAGCGCAGCGCGTTCGTGCGCGCGGCCTCGAGCAGCACATACGTGCCGAGCGCGTGCGTGGCGACGAACGCGTCGGGCTCGGCTATCGAGCGATCCACGTGCGTCTCGGCCGCGAAGTTCACGATCGCCTCGGGCGCGCCGGCGTCGATCGCGCCGGCGACAACCGCCGCGTCCTCGATCGCCCCGCGTACAAATTTAAATGATCGATGGTCCGTGAGGTCGTGGAAGTTCTCCTCACGTCCCGCGTACGTGAGCTTGTCGAGCACGGTGACCTCGTCGCCGTGCTCGAGCAGCCGCTGGCGAGCGAACGTCGAGCCGATGAAGCCGGCTCCGCCGCAGACGAGAAGTCTCATGCCCTCATCATCCCAGCCCGCGCCGCCAGGTACCCCGCCAGGCCCTCGCGCCAGTCGGGCATCGGCAGCACGTCGTCGCGCTCGGAGGCGAGCGCCGACCACGCCGGTCGCGGCGCGGGGCGCGCCATCTGCTCGCTGCTGGCCGGCTCGACCGTGCAGTCGACCTCGGCCTGGCGGAAGATCTCCCGCGCGAAGCCGTTCCACGAGACCTCGCCGGCGCCCGTCATGTGCACGAGCCCGGTGACGTCGCGCTCGAGCAGCCCTAGCACGGCCGGCGCCAGGTGCCCCGACCACGTGGGCGAGCCGATCTGGTCGGTCACGACCTGCACGGACGGCGCAACGGGGTTGGCGCCGGCCGATCTCGACCGGGCCGTCGCCGACCGATCGGTCGACCCGGTCGCGTCGCGCTCGCCGGCGAGGCGCAGCATCGTCTCGACGAAGTTGGGGCCGTCGACGCCGTACAGCCAGGCGGTGCGCACAACCGTGTGACGCGGCGAGGCCGCCAGCACCTGGCGCTCGCCGTCGAGCTTCGTCGAGCCGTACACCGAGCGCGGGCCGGTCGGATCGGACTCGACGTACGGGCGCGGGCGCCCGTCGGCGTCTAGCGAGGCGACGCCGTCGAACACGTAGTCGGTCGAGATGTGCAGCAGCGGCACGTCGATCCGCGCGGCGGCGCGCGCGAGGTTGCCGGCGCCGTCGGCGTTGACGGCGTGCGCCAGCTCCGGCTTTGACTCGGCGCCGTCGACATCCGTCCAGGCGGCGCAATTGACGATCGCTTGGAGCGAGCCTGGTTCGGCGAGCACCATGTCGAGCAGCTCGTCGACGGCCGCTGCGTCGGTGATGTCGATCTCGGGCAGGTCGACGAGCACGAGCTCCTGGCCGGAGCGCTCGCCGGCGCGCGCCACGTCGTGCCCGAGCATCCCGGCGGCGCCTGTCA
>DATHGU010000182.1:0-2179 GCA_035317495.1 Solirubrobacteraceae bacterium | reverse complement strand
TACAAAGACCTCGGCGGCGAGTACTTCCGCCACCGCAACCCCGAACGCCAAGCCCGCCGCCTGATCGCCCAGCTCGAAGCGCTCGGGCACACCGTCACGCTCCAAGAGGCGGTGGCGGCCTGAACGCTATTTTCCCTTTAGATGCGGCCTGCAGCAGCCGGATCGGCCTGGCGCGGCGCAGCGCTTCGATCCGGTCGAGTCTCGCCCCGGGGGCCGCGACGATCTGGCGCAGGCCATCGGCGATCGCGGAGTAGATCTCCGCCTGGATCGGCGCGAGCTGAACTGGCGGGCGCTCAAGCTCGTACGGGAGCAGCCCGAGTGCCTCCTTGGGAGTCCGCACGAAGAACGGCAGCAGCGTCGCCCGCAGGGTGTCGAAGTTCCCGTTGGCCCGGGCGCGGTAACGAGCGGGGGGTCCGGTGAGCTCGCCTCCGGGCCACAGGATCATGAACTGGCTCCGCAGGTCGAGTGCGCTCTGAGGCATCGGCGTGCCGCTCAGGATGATCCTGACCCTTGCCCGACGGGCGACCCTGATGAGCGCCGGCGCCCACAGCCCGCCGTTGAAGCGCTTGACGCGGTGGGACTCGTCCACCACGAGCATCACTTTCTGGTCGATGCAGAGGCGTTCGAGCTCGGCTAGGTCGCTGGCTGCGGTCGGGTAGGTCAACAGCAGCACGTCGGCGCGTCGCGCGCCAGCGAGCATCGCGTGCCGTACGTTCGGCAGTCCTCGCACCCGTCGGACACGCAGCCGGTCGCCGAGCGCGATGGCCGCCTCGTGCTCCCACGGGGCAAACGCTGACAGCGGCGCAACCACGACAGCGCAGTCGATCGTGCGCTGCTCGAGGTGCGTGGTGAGCACCGCGAGCGTCGTCGCGGTCTTACCTGCACCTGGCACCGAGAAGTTCGCCGTGTTCGAAGCGCTGAGGGCGTGCAGCGCGCCGGCGAGCTGGTGCGGGCGAAGCTCGCGTGCGGCTCGGTCCCAGCCCGCCCGCTCGAGCGCAACCGCCAAGCGGCACCTCGTCGGGATCCTCGAGGAGCTACGCACGCGCGAGTGAGCAGACCCGGCGCTGGGCAAACAGCGAGAATTCGAGTAGGCCGTACGCCTCTGGCCTGCTTGGGCTACGATTCCGCGAATGTCCGCGTCCACGTTGGGCTCGGGAGCGCTCAGCCCCAAAATGATGATCCTTGGCCTTGTGGTCCAGCAGGAGGACACGGTCGCGGGCGTGGCGCGTCGCCTGAATGATCAGTTCCCGTTCGCGCGCTTCGCGCGTACCGCCGCGTACAAAAATCTCCCCATCCTGGCCGATAGGGGCTATGTGCGCCTGGTCGAGAAAGGTCCACCGAACGAGCCGACGCTCGACCGCTATGAAGGGACGCCCGAGGGAGCCAAGCTCTTCCATGGATGGCTCCTGCACCCGGAGCTGCCCCCGGGGGTGCGTGACGTGCTGCAGTGCAAGCTGGAGTTCGTCACGACCGACGACCTCGCCGCGTTCATTCGAATCGTCCGCGAAGAGGAGCAGGCCTACACGTCTGCTTACGACATGGCACACACCCGGGTGCGCCGCGAACAGCGCTCCAGGCTTGCGCGGGGAAGGCCCGTTGACTGGCATGTCAGGCTGCGCGGCATCCAGAACAAGGACGAGGCGATGCTGTGGAGCCTTATGTCCAAGCGCCTGGGGCGTCTGCGTGAAGAGCTCGAAGAGCTTCTCGGCGAAATCTCCAACGGTCCGCCCGATGGTCGCTGAGGTCTTGTCCGTTGAGGGGGTTTCGAAGGGCATCTCGCGCAACGGTCGTTGGACCGCGGTGCTGGAGGACGTCTCGTTCCAGATCGGGCACGGAGAAGTGGTGGCGATCGTGGGGGGGCGCCTTAGCGGCAAGACGACACTGCTGAAGATCGCGGCGGGCATCGAGCGCCCCGATCGCGGGGACGTGTCGCTGGGCAGCCAAAGCTCGGCTGCGCTGCGGGATCGGGCGTGGGCTCGGCTGTTGGGCCATGAGATCGTCTGGATCGACCGGGCCGGGCCGCGGATCGATATGGACGTCTCGAGGTTCGTCGGGTGGCCGCTCGCGTTGCACGGGCGTGGCCGGCGCAGTACGGAGCGGATGGCCGCGCGGGCGCTCGAGCGAGTTGGGGCGCAGGGGTGCGTCGGCCGGCGCTGGGCAGAGCTCTCCAACTGGCAGC
>DATHGU010000181.1:0-8852 GCA_035317495.1 Solirubrobacteraceae bacterium | reverse complement strand
ACGGTGTCCGCGCCGTAGCGCTCCACGAGCTCGTCGGGATCGACGACATTGCCCAGATGCTTGCTCATCTTGCGCCCGTCGCTCATGACCATCTCGTGAAACAGGCATCCGTCGAACGGCTCGCCGTCGGCGAGGAACGCGAGCGGGCCGATGTCGCGCAGGGCCTTCGTCACGATCCGCTGGTCGAAAACGAAGTTGCCGCTGTCCGAGCCCGCCACGACGCGCTCGGACGGCAGCCAGTGGCGCAGGTCCGCCAGCGCGAGGATGTCGCTGAGCGGCTCGCCGCGCGACTCGGGCGGCACGCATGCGGGGATCCATAGCCACAGCGCGTCGAAGTGGCCGTCCAGCGTGTCGGTCTCGCGCTCTGCCGGGCCGCCGCACAGCGGACAGGTGGTCTGCACGAACTCGCGCAGCTCGGCCAGCGGGTTGCCGGCGCCCGTGGGGGTGATGTCGAGCGGAAGCAGCACCGGAAGCTGCTCCTCGGGCACGGGCACGGCGCCGTGCGTCTCGCAGTACACGATCGGGATCGGCGTCCCCCACGAGCGCTGCCGGGAGATCGAGAAGTCATCGGCCTTGTAGCGCACGGCTGGACGCGGCTGCACGCTCTCGCCAACTCCGCCAGGCAAGCCCGGCGCGGTGTCCGGCCGCGCCGCGTCCGCGGCGCTGGAGTCCCCGGGCAGGTCGCTCAATCGCTCGGCGATCACCTCGTCGGTCCGGTCCTGCTCGGGAATGCCCAACACCGCCGTCGCGCCGAAGCGCCCGTCGACGGCCGGCGAGACGAACAGCGGCAGCGAGCCGTCTCGCGCGGTCGCGCCCAACCGGTGTCCAGTGTCGATCAGCGCGGTCGCGCCGGCGTCGCGCGAGCTGCGCTCGAGGCCTCCGGAGCGCAGTTCCTCGAGGCGCTCGCGTACCGCGGGGTCGGCCGTCCAGGCGTCGATCTCGGGATGCTTCGGGGAGATCAACACGAAGCGCGCGTCATCGATCGCGTCGGGGTGGGGTGTGAAGACCGTCAGCTTGGCGCCGTCTGGGCCGGCCAGGTCCAGCTCGACGCCGTCCACACGACCGAGCACGAAGCGCTGGCTGGCGAGGGCCACATCGTCCCAGCGCCCTCCCCTCTCGAGCTCCTCCAGGCGGCGGTCGTTCTCGGGAACGTAGGCGCTGATGCGCAGGTACCAGGCCGGCCGCTCGATGAGCCGCACGGGATTGTGACAGCGCCAGCACAGGCCGTCCTCGACCTGGATCGTGGCGAGCGTCGTCTGGCACGAGTCGCACCAGTCGACGTTGCCCGTGCCGCGATAGATCAGCCCGGCCTCCAGCAGCGTCAGGAACAGCCACTGCGACCAGCGGTACATGATCGAGTCGGAGCTCAGGAACGTGCGCTCCCAGTCAAAGGAGAAGCCGAGCCTCTCGAGCTGCCGCGTCATGTGCTCGGCGCAGCGCGCGACCCACGCGCTGGGCGGCACGCCGCCCGCGATCGCGCCGAGCTCGGCGGGCAGGCCGAAGGCGTCAAAGCCGAAGTTGAACAGGACGTCGTCTCCACGCGCGCGGCGGAAGCGCGCGTAGGCGTCGCCGACCGAGTAGCTGCGCACGTGGCCCACGTGCACGTTGCCCGAGGTGAAGGGGGCGGAGGGCTTGATGTAGAGGTGCGGGCGATCCTCTGAGATCGGTGGCGTGCGCGCGGCACCGCGCTCGCGCCAGGCCGCCTGTCGGCGGGCCTCGATCGCGTGCGGGTCGTAGCTCATCTGAGTTGCGTCCTTCATGTAAGTCGAGGATATCCAAGGGCCTCGCGCCGGGTTCGCCGTTGCTATGCTCAAACTCAGTTGGCCGACGTACGCGAAAACACCCTCTCGGCGAGCAGCCGGCCCCCCTTTGGCCCCGCCCTGAGCGGGGTCTTCCCGTCCGGAGAGACTGCGAGGATTCTGCGATGGAGATAGAGATCGGGCGCGGCAAGAAGGCCCGCCAGGCGTACGGCTTCGACGACATAGCGATCGTCCCGTCGAGGCGCACGCGCGACCCGGACGACATCGACATCTCCTGGAAGCTGGGCCCCTATCAGTTCGAGCTGCCGATGCTCGCCTCGGCGATGTACGGCGTGGTCTCGCCGCGCACCGCGGGCATCATCGGCGGCCTGGGTGGCCTGGCGGTGCTCAACCTCGAGGGGATCTTCACGCGCTACGAGGATGCCGAGGAGCAGCTCGAGCGGATCGCGTCGCTGCCTAAGGACGTCGCCACGCGCGAGATGCAGGAGATCTACTCAGAGCCGGTCAAGCCCGAGCTGATCGCCCGGCGGATCGCCGAGATCAAGGAGCAGAAGGTCGTGGTGGCGGGCTCGCTCACCCCGCAGCGGGTGCAGCAGTTTCACGAGGTCGCGATGGAGGCCGGCCTCGACGTGCTGGTGATCCAGGGCACGGTCGTCTCCGGCGAACACGTCTCGACCGTCTCCGAGCCGCTCAACCTGAAGGAGTTCATCCCGTCGCTGGACGTGCCGGTCGTGGTTGGCGGCTGCGCCTCCTACCACACGGGCCTGCACCTGATGCGCACCGGCGCCGCGGGCGTGCTCGTCGGCGTGGGGCCGGGAGCGGCTTGCACGACGCGCGGCGTGCTCGGCATCGGCGTGCCGCAGGCGACGGCCATCGCCGATGTCGCGCACGCGCGCTCCACGCACATGCTGGAGACCGGCGAGTACGCCCAGGTGATCGCCGACGGCGGCATGCGCAACGGCGGCGACGTGTCCAAGGCGATCGCGCTGGGCGCCGACGCGGTGATGATCGGCTCACCGCTCGCGCGCGCATACGAGGCCCCGGGCCGGGGCTTTCACTGGGGCATGGCTACATTCCATCCCACCCTTCCGCGCGGCGCGCGGGTCGCGACGACGCAGAACGGCACGCTCGAGGAGATCCTCGTCGGCCCGGCGCGCGAGAACGATGGCACGTTCAACCTGTTCGGCGGGCTGCGCACGTCGATGGCGACGTGCGGGCACAAGGATCTCGCGGAGTTCAATCGCGCCGAGGTAGTGATCGCGCCCGCTCTGCAGACGGAGGGCAAGGCGCTGCAGCGCGACCAGGGCGTCGGCATGGGCGCCACCAACGGGAAGGCAGCCGCCCTCGTCAATGACTGATACCGCTGTCACGGCGCCGCAGCCGGTCGCCGAGCAGGGGGACAAGTTGGCCGCGGCCAGCGAAGAGGTCGTGGTGATCGACTACGGCGGCCAGTACAGCCAGCTGATCGCGCGGCGAGTGCGCGACTGCGGCGTGTTCAGCGAGTTGTTGCCGCACAGCGTCGCGCTGGAGGAGATCGCTGGGCGCAAGCCGCGCGGCATCATCCTCTCGGGCGGGCCGGCGTCGGTGTATGCGCAGGGGGCTCCGCGGCTGGACAGCGGCCTGCTGGAGCTGGGTGTGCCGGTGATGGGCATCTGCTACGGCATGCAGCTGCTCGTGCACGAGTTGGGCGGGCGCGTGGAGGAGGCGGAGGTCGGCGAGTTCGGGCGCTCGGACCTGCACGTGTCGCACGAGGGCGTGCTGCTGCGCGGCATGCCGAGCGAGCAGACATGCTGGATGTCGCACCGCGACACGGTGTTCGAGCCACCGCCGGGATTCACGGCGCTGGCCTCCTCGAGCTCCTCGCCGGTCGCGGCCGTGGAGGACGTCGAGCGCGGCATCTACGGGATCCAATTCCATCCCGAGGTCGTGCACACCCCCTACGGCCAGGAGATCCTCACGCGCTTCCTCACCGAGGTGTGCGGCTGCGAGCGGACGTGGTCGGCGGCCTCGATAGTCGAGGACCAGGTGCGGCGGATCCGCGCGCAGGTGGGAGACGCGAACGTCGTATGCGGGCTGTCGGGCGGCGTCGATTCATCGGTCGCGGCGCTGCTCGTGCACCGCGCGATCGGCGAGCAGCTGACGTGTGTGTTCGTCGACCACGGATTGATGCGCAAGGACGAGGGCGAGCAGGTCGTAAGCGCGTTTCGCGACACATTCAAGGTGCCGCTGGTGGCCGTCGATGCGGAGACGCGCTTTCTGGAGAAGCTGAAGGGCGTGAGCGAGCCGGAGGCCAAGCGCAAGGCGATCGGCGCGGAGTTCATCAGGGTCTTCGAGGAGGAGGCGGCGAAGCTAGCCGACGCGAGCGGCGGCGAACCGAGCGAAGATCGGCCAGCGAGGTTTCTCGTGCAGGGCACGCTGTACTCCGACGTGATCGAGTCGGGAGGCGGCACGGGCGCGGCGACGATCAAGTCGCATCACAACGTCGGCGGCCTGCCCGACGATCTGCAGTTCGAGCTGATCGAGCCGCTGCGCGCGCTGTTCAAGGACGAGGTGCGCGCTGTCGGCATCGAGTTGGGCCTGCCCGAGCGCCTGGTCTGGCGCCAGCCGTTTCCCGGCCCCGGCCTGGCGATCCGCGTCGTCGGGGGCGAAGCGACGAAGGAGCGCCTGGACGTGCTGCGTGAGGCCGACCACATCCTGCAGGAGGAGATCCGCAAGGCCGGCCTGTACCGCGAGCTGTGGCAGTCCTTCTGCGTGCTGCCCGACGTGCGCACGGTCGGCGTGCAGGGCGACGAGCGCACCTACGGATACGTGGTGGTCCTACGCGCAGTGACCAGCGACGACGCGATGACCGCCGATTGGGCCAGGTTGCCCTACGACCTGCTTGAGGGGATCGCCTCGCGGATGATCAACGAGCTGCGCGAGGTCAACCGCGTGGTGCTCGACATCACCTCGAAGCCTCCGGGCACGATCGAGTGGGAGTAGCCCAGGCCGTCGGCCTGGATCCGTGCTGAGCTGCCCTTACGCAGTGGGCCCGATTCGCCTATGATGTTGCACTTCGCCGCGCGACCGATCGGAGATCGGACAGCGTGGCCGTTTTCACGTTTATGGCCCCCTCGACAAAGACCTACGTAGCGAAGCCGACCGATCGCGAGCGCAACTGGTTGGTGGTCGACGCGAACGGCAAGACGCTCGGGCGCCTTGCGACGCAGATCGCCGACGTGCTGCGGGGCAAGCGCAAGGCGGAGTACACGCCGCACGTGGACACGGGCGACTTCGTCGTGGTCGTGAACGCCGAGAAGGTTCATGTGACGGGCAACAAGCGCGCCGACAAGCGCTACTACCGCCACTCGGGCTATCCCGGCGGCCTGCGCTCGCGCACGTTCGAGGAGATGCTGGCGAGGCGGCCCGAGGAGATCATCAGGCTGGCCGTGAAAGGGATGATGCCGCGCAATCGCCTGGCGCGCAAGCAGCTGACGAAGTTGAAGATCTACGCCGGGCCCGAGCACCCGCACGTCGCGCAGAAACCGCAACCTTTGGAGATCGAGCGCTGATGGCCGACGAGGAGACGCCGGAGACACCGCCGGAGAGTGAGCAGGCACAGGGAGAGGGCGCCGAGCCGACCGCCGAGACCGCGGGGCACGCGGTCCCGAGCGAGGAGGCGGCGGAGATCGCCGGCTCGGCTGAGGATGCAGCGCTCGAGGCCTCCGAGGAGGCGCGCGACGCGCCCGAGGAGCATGGGCCGCCGGAGCCGGCGACCGCCGAGCCCGGCGGCGAGGGCCACGCGGCGCCCAGCGAGGATGCGATCGAGATCGCGGGTGTGGCCGAGGACGCGCCACTGGAGGCGCTGCAGGAGGCAGAGGACGAGGTCGCGGTGCAGGCGGCCGTGGACGAGGACGACGACACGGAGGCGAACGCGGAGGCGGCACCACGCGTCAAGCCGTCCGTGCCCGGCGCGCACCTGGAGGTGGACATCGTCCCCGAGGGCGCAGACCCGCTCGGGCGAGGCGAGGTTGGCTACGAGGACCCCTACGCGGTCGAGGGCGAGGAGGCCGAGCGGCCGCAGGTCGAGGGCGAGGAGGAGCGCGAGGGGACACTCAGCGAGCCGATCGCCACCGCGGCGATCGACCTGGCGGCGGGCGCGCGCTACCGCGCGACGGGCAAGCGCAAGACTGCGATCGCGCGAGTCACGCTGCGGCCCGGCAAGGGCACCTACCTGGTCAACGGCCACACGCTGGAGGAGCACTTCCCACGCAACACGCTGCAGCGGAACATCCGCCAGCCGCTCGAGACGGTCGGCTATCAGGAGAAGATGGACGTCGTCGCCCGGCTGCACGGCGGCGGCATCTCCGCGCAGGCCGGGGCGCTGCGCCACGGCGTCTCGCGCGCGCTGCTCGAGGCCGACCCGAACCTGCGAGGCGAGCTGAAGCGCCGGGGCTTCCTGACGCGCGACTCGCGCGCGAAGGAGCGCAAGAAGGCCGGCCTGAAGAAGGCGCGCAAGCGGCCGCAGTTCTCCAAGCGCTAGCCGCGGCCGCGGAAGCATGGCCCGCAAGCTGTTCGGGACCGACGGTGTTCGCGGGCTCGCCGGTGAGTTCCTGACCGCCGAGCTTGCGCTCGCGCTGGGCCGCGCGGCGACGGAGCAGACGGGGACCGAGCGCCCCCAGGTGCTGGTGATCCGCGACACGCGCGAGTCGGGCGAGATGCTTCAGGCGGCGCTCGCGGCGGGCGTCAGCTCGGCAGGTGGGGACGCGCTGCTCGGCGGCGTGTTGCCGACGCCTGCCGCGCCGCTCTTGCTCGGGCGCTACGGCTTCGACCTCGCGGCCGTGCTGTCGGCCTCGCACAACCCCTATCACGACAACGGCGTCAAGTTCTTCGCGAGCGACGGCTACAAGCTCTCCGACGACACCGAGCGGACGATCGAGCGCGTGCTCGAGCGTGAGCCGCAGGCGGCGGGAGCTTCGATCGGGCGCGTGCGCGAGCTGCGCGGCGCGCCGGAGGACTACCTGCGCGAGCTGCACACGCGCTTCGCCGAACTGGACCTGAGCGGGCTGGACGTGTTGCTGGACTGCGCCAACGGCGCCACCTACCAGGTCGCGCCGGAGATCTTCCGGCGGCTGGGGGCGAAGGTGAGCGTCATCGCCGACCATCCGGACGGTCGCAACATCAACGCCGGCTGCGGCTCCACACACGTCGCGGCGCTCGCGCAGCAGGTGCTCGCGGGCGCTCATTCCCTTGGCTTCGCGTTCGACGGCGACGGCGATCGCGTGCTGGCCGTCGACCGCCTCGGGCGGGTGGTCGACGGCGACGAGCTGTTGGCGCTCGCGGCGCTGCACCTGCGCGACGCCGGACGCCTCGGCGGCAACGGAGTGGCCGTGACCGTCATGACCAACTACGGCTTTCACTCGGCGATGGAGCAGGCGGGCGTCGCGGTCGCGACGACGAATGTCGGCGACCGCTACGTGCTCGAGGAGCTGCGCGCGCGCGACTGGGTGCTGGGCGGCGAGCAGTCGGGGCACATCATCGAGATGGGCTTCAACCGCACGGGCGACGGCATCGCCAGCGCCCTGTTGACGATGGAGGCGCTGCAGGGCCGCGACCTGAGCGAGCGCCGAGCGATGGCCAAGCTGCCCCAGCGGCTGGTCAACGTTCGCGTGCGCGACCGCGAGGCGCTGGCGCAGGCCGCGGGCGTCGATCACGCGGTGCGCGCCGCCGAGCAGGAGCTCGTCGGACGCGGACGGGTGCTCGTGCGCCCGAGTGGCACGGAGCCGCTCGTGCGGGTGATGGTCGAGGCACCGAGCGAGCAGGAGGCGCGGGACGTCTGCGAGCGGCTGGTGGCGCTGGTGCAGGCCGAGCTGGGCTGAGGGGCGCTGGTATCTTCGATGCGATGTGCGGCATCGTTGGCTACGTCGGCGGGCGCCCGGTCCGGGATCTGCTGCTCGCGGGCCTGAGCAAGCTCGAGTACCGCGGTTACGACTCCGCCGGTATCTCTGTGATCGCCGACGGTCACATCGAGGCGGTCAGGGCCGTGGGCAACCTGAGCGCGCTGCAGGCGAAGCTCGGCGGTCAGGATGCGATCGGCCAACGCAACGGCGCGGTGGCCGTGGCGCCCAAGCCGGCGACCACCGGCATCGGCCACACGCGCTGGGCGACGCATGGGCGGGTCAGCGAGGAGAACGCACACCCGCACTACGACAGCGGCGATCGCATCCACGTCGTCGTCAACGGGATCGTCGAGAACTACATGGCGCTGAAGGAGCGCCTGATGGCGCGGGGGAGCGTGTTCACCTCCGAGACGGACGCCGAGGTGATCGCCCACCTGATCGCCGAGCACTACACGGATGACCTGGCCGCCGCCGTGCGCTCGGCGTACGCCGAGCTCGAGGGCCACTACGCGTTCGTCGCGATGAGCCTTGACGAGCCCGCGCTGCTCGTGGGGGCGCGCAAGGAGTGCCCGCTGATCATCGGCCGCGGCGAGGGCGAGCAGTTCGTCGCCTCGGCGGTGCCGGCGTTCCTTGCCCAGACGCGTCAGGTGCAGTATGTGGAGAACGGCGAGATAGTGATCCTGCGTCCCGAGGGCGTGCGCATCACGACCGCCTCCGGCGAGGAGGTGCAGCGCCCGGTGGAACGGGTCGACTGGGACCAGGAGACCGCCGAGAAGGGCGGCTTCGACACGTTCATGCTGAAGGAGATTCACGAACAGGCCGATGCGCTGGCCGACACGATCTTCGACCGCACGGCGCGCGGCGACGGCGTCGACCTCGACGAGGAGGGGGCCCTCGACGAGGCGATCCTCGCGGGCGTCGGACGGATCGTCGTCGTCGCCTGCGGAACCGCCTACCATGCCGGCCTGATCGGCCGTTACGCGCTCGAGGAATGGGCGCGCGTGCCCGTCGAGCTGGACATCGCCTCGGAGTACCGCTACCGCAACCCCGTCGTCGGCCCCGGCGACCTCGTGATCGGGATCTCGCAGTCCGGTGAGACGGCCGACACGCTCGCGGCGATGCGCCTGGCGCGTGACCGCGGCGCGACCGTCCTCGCGATCACGAACACACGCGGCTCACAGGCCACGCGCGATGCCGATGGCGTGTTGTTCAC
>DATHGU010000180.1:0-3789 GCA_035317495.1 Solirubrobacteraceae bacterium | reverse complement strand
CTCTCCGGCTCACGATGTGCACTGCGCCGCTCTTCTTCTTTACACACGCGTAGATGGTTGAAGCGTCGGCCGGTGGAGCCGCCACGAAGTCCACGGTCAGTAGCGCTCCCGCCGCGGCAAGCACGGTCAGGCCGCGTCGTGTGATTCGTTTCGACATAGTCGATCCTCCGATGTCTGTAGGTGATCGGGTGGCTGTCTGGCGGCGAGCCGTGCTTGCCGATGCCCGGGCGGGCAGCGACGCGCCCCCGTTCGCGAGTAAGCCCCGCATGGTTGCAGCCATCCCGGACTGGCTCAATCGACATTCGTCCACCGCTCCTCGCGCGAGCCGATCCGGTACAACCGAGGACACGCCCGCCGCGCGGCGGGCATCTCGACCGCGCGATCGCCCGTTGTCCACCCGGAGGAGGAGCCACATGCCCACCTACATAATGCTCTCGACCCTCACCCCAGAGGGCGTGCAGACCGTCAAGAACAACCCGCAGCGCATCACGGAGGTCAACAAGGAGGTCGAGCAGCTCGGCGCGACCGTCAAGGCGCAGTGGGCGACGCTCGGCCACGTCGACTTCATCTCGGTTGTCGAGGCGCCCGACGAGGCAACGATGGCGCGGGTGTCGCTCGAGCTGGGCTCACGCGGTACCGGCCGCTACGAGACGCTCGCGGCGATTGGCATCGAGGAGTTCATCGCCTCGCTGTAGGCGCTGCGCCGCACGACCGACACGCGCGGCGATCGCGGCTTCGCCCGTTGCGCGGCGTATGCTGCGAGCCGAATGAGCGATCGCGAGCAGCGGGACCCGTCGGCCCAGGAGAGCCGTCCCGACGCCGGGCCGGGCATCTCCCTGGTGCCCGAGCCGATGGAGGAGTCGGAAGTGCAGGCGCAGCTCGACGACATCGACGTGGACGCGCCGCGCGTGGGCATCGTGATGGGCTCGAAGAGCGACATGGAGGCGATGGAGAAGGCCGCGCAAGAGCTTGAAGAGCGGGGGATCCTGCACGAGATCAGGGTCATGTCGGCGCATCGCGAGCCCGACGTGGTGGCCGACTATGCGCGCAATGCGCACATGCGCGGCCTGCGCGTGATCATCGCCGGCGCGGGCATCTCCGCGGCCCTGCCGGGCGCCATCGCGGCGCACACAGACCTGCCCGTGATCGGCGTGCCGCTGTCGGGACGGTTGAGCGCTGCGGGCGGACTCGACGCGATCCTGTCGATCGTGCAGATGCCGCCGGGGGTGCCCGTCGCGTGCGTCGGCTTGGACAACGCGCGCAACGCGGCGATCCTGGCGGCGCAGATACTCGGAGCATGACGCAGGCCATACGCATTGTGAGCGGGACGGTCGGGCGGTGATCGCCCGCTACACCCGCGACGAGCTCGGTCGCCTGTGGAGCGACGAGGCGCGCATGGAGAGCTGGCGGAGGGTCGAGGTCGCCGCCTGCGAGGAGCTGCCGCAGCTGCTCGGCGCGGGCGAGGGGCCGACGAGCGGCGAGCTGGAGACGATCCGCAAGGCGAGCTTCACGGTGGACGCGGTCGACGAGCGCGAGCGCGTGACCGACCACGACCTCGCGGCGTTCGTCGACGTGCTCGGCGCCTCGGCCGGCGAGGCGGGCCGCTGGATTCACTTCGGCCTGACCTCCTCAGACGTGCTCGACACGGGGATGGCGCTGCAGCTGCGTGCCGTAGCCGAGGTGATCCTGCCGGGCGCGTACTCGCTTGTGGCGGTGCTGCACGGGCGTGCGCGCGAGCACGTCGACACGCTGTGCGTCGGTCGCACGCACGGCGTGCACGCCGAGCCGACGACCTTCGGCGTGAAGCTCGCGGGCTTCGCCTTCGAGGCGCACCGCAACGCCCTGCGCCTGGAGCGGGCCTTCGCGCGGGTAGCCGTCGGCGCGCTGTCCGGCGCGGTGGGCACCTATGCGGCCACCAGCCCGGAGTTCGAGACGCACGTGCTCGCCCGGCTGGGTCTCGAGCGCGAGGACGTCTCGACTCAGGTCGTCGCGCGCGATCGGCACGCGGAGCTGCTGTCGGCGATCGCGTTGGCGGGCGCGGGGATGGAGCGGCTGGCGACGGAGATCAGGCTCCTGCAGCGCACCGAGGTGCGCGAGGTGCAGGAGCCCTTCAGGGAGGGTCAGAAGGGCTCCTCGGCGATGCCGCACAAGCGCAACCCGATCAAGGCCGAGCAGATCTCCGGCCTCGCGCGGGTGTTGCGCGGGAACGCACAGGCTGGGCTCGAGGATGTCGCGCTGTGGCACGAGCGCGACATCAGCCACTCCTCCGTCGAGCGGGTCATCCTGCCCGACTCGACGATCCTGCTCGACTACCTGCAGCACCGTGCCATCGCGCTGGTCGAGGGCATGACGGTCGATGCCGAGCGCATGCGCGAGAACCTCGAGCTGACGCATGGAGCGCTGTTCTCCCAGCGCGTGCTCCTGGCGCTCGTCGCAAGCGGAGTCCCCCGCGACGAGGCGTATCGCGTCGTGCAGGAGCTCGCGCAGCGAGCGTGGGACGAGGGCACGCAGCTGCGCGATCTGCTCGCGCGAGACGATCGCGTGACCCCGCAGGGGCTCGACCTCGATGCGATCTTCGACTATGCGCACTACGTGCGCTACGCGCACGAGATCGTCGGCCGGCTCGACGGCGCGCTGGCGCGGCTCGATGAGATCGACTGAGCCTCGGCGCCGCCGCCTCGGCGCCCGATCTCGCTGGTAGCATCGCCTCACGTGACCACGATCGCCGACCTGCCCCTCATCGCCAGCGGGAAGGTTCGCGAGATGTACGACCTGGCGGACCTCGGGGTGTTCGAGCCGGCGCCCCTCCTGATGGTCGCCAGCGATCGCATCTCCACCTACGACGCGGTCCACCCGACGCCGATGCCCGACAAGGGCAAGGTGCTCACGGGGCTGTCGGTCTTCTGGTTCAAAAAGACCGCCGAGATCGTCGCAAATCACATGATCTCGGCCACCGACGGCGTGCCCGAGGAGGCGCGCGGGCGGGCATTGGTCGTGCGCCGCCTTACGATGCTGCCCGTCGAGTGTGTCGTGCGCGGCCACATCACGGGCTCCGGCTGGAAGGACTACCAGGCGAGCGGCGCGGTGTCGGGCATCGCCCTGCCCGCCGGCCTGCGCGAGTCCGAGCGGCTGCCCGAGCCGATCTTCACGCCCAGCACGAAGGCCGAGCAGGGCCACGACGAGGCGATCGACTTCGATCGCGCCGCCGAGCTGATCGGCGATCGAGCGCTGATGGAGCGCGTGCGCGAGGTGTCGATCGCCCTGTACTCGTTCGCCGCCGAGCACGCGAGCGCCCGCGGCGTGATCCTGGCCGACACGAAGTTCGAGTTCGGCCTCGACGACCACGGCGAGCTGGTGCTCGGCGACGAGGTGCTGACGCCCGACTCCTCGCGCTACTGGCCGGCGGACGGCTTCCAGGTGGGGCGCGGACAGCCGAGCTTCGACAAGCAGTACGTGCGCGACTGGGCGACGGCGAGCGGGTGGGACAAGAAGCCGCCCGCACCGGCGATCCCCGAGGGCGTCGTGGCGGGCACGCGCGCGCGCTACGTCGAAGCGTACGAGCTGATCGCCGGCGAGCCCTTCCAGGCCTGGCTGCAACGGACGAGCGCGCCGCAGGGCGCTGCTCCGCAGCGCACCCGGCCGCAGGAAGCCGCGCCGCCGGGCACCGGGCCGCAGAACACCGGGCCGCAGGGCACCGCGTGAGGGCGCGCGTGCTGATCCGCCCGAAGCAGGGCATCCTCGATCCGCAGGGCGTTGCGGTCGAGCGCGCGCTGCCGGCGCTCGGCTTCT
>DATHGU010000179.1:0-5602 GCA_035317495.1 Solirubrobacteraceae bacterium | reverse complement strand
CAGGTAGTTGCTGAGCTTCTGCTCCACGTCTCCCGGCAGCAGGCCCACCTCGCCGGCATCGGTGACGTGGTCGCGGATCGCCCGAATATCCGAGCTGGCCGAGATCGCCAACACCGAGCACAGCGTCGCCACGAGGACGCCGGCCGGCGCCATCAGCCTCCGCACGCGCTCTGACAGCGCCCGCGTGCGGGCCAACGACGCGAAAGCCAGCGCCGCCACGGCGCCCGCCAGCGCGATCCACCACACTAGCGGCGTCCTGTAAAGGAGCCGCTCCGTGTACACGACCACGACGACGAGCGTCACCGCCAGGACGGCCGGGCGCAGGCGCCCCCGCGCGCTCGCGGCCCACGCGGCGCCGATCCCCAGCATCGCCGCCACCGGCGGCACCATCCCCTCCACATAGCGCGGGTGCAGGCGGACCATGTGACTGAACAGCACGATGCCCGTCAACAGCCACAACCCGAGGCCGCCCGCGACCGCGCGCATCAGGCGAGCTTCGTTGTCGGGATTCGCGTCGGCGTCGGGATTGGCATCGCCGGCGACGAGCGCGTCCCCCTGCTCGGAGCGGCGGCGACGCAGGCCCCACAGCAGCGCTGGGATCCCGAGCAGCAGCGCGACCAGCAGCTCCATTCCCAGCCGCTGGCCCGACAGCGGCCCGATGCGCGCGAGCAGCCGCGTGGGGGAGGGCGGAACGATCGGGATGTGATCGCGTTGCGATTGCGTGGCAACGGGGTATTTGTGCCCAGACTCATAGACGGTGTTCCCCGGTTCGGGCGATTTGCCGCCCAGCCGGTCGGTGCCGTTGAAAACGAACGCCGCGTTCCACGCGCTGCCGTTGGTCGAGCCGATCGCCCACGGTCGATCGTGGGCCGGGGCGAGCAGCGTGGCACCCAACCACGACAGAGCCACGAGCACGAACACCGCCCCGGCGGCCGCGAGTTGGCCCACCCGTCGTCTGCGCGACGCGGGGAACCCGAGATACGCGAACACCGCGAGACCCGGCACAGCGACGACCGACTCGAGCAGCTTCACGTCGAAGGCGAGGCCCATTGCCGCCCCGCCCGCGAGCAGCCAGCGCGCTCGGCCGGTCTCACACGCGCGCACGATCAGCACGAGGGCGAGCACGATCAGCACCATCATCACCGCGTCCATCGTGTCGCTGCGCGACGTGATCACCTCGACCGGCAGCACCGCGAGCGCCGTCGCGGCGGCGAGTCCCGCGGTCGCGCTCCACATGCGGTTGACGGCGTAGAACAGAAGCGGCACGGTGGCGATCCCGGCGAACGCCTCGGGCAGCTTGAGCGTCGTCGAGGAGAAGCCGAGCAGCTTCACGCTCGCGACCTGCAACCACAGATCGACGGGCGGCTTGTCGATCGACACGCTCGCGCCGGGCTCGAACGCGCCGAAGAAGAAGTTGTGCCAGGAGAGCCCCATGCTGCGCACCGCAGCGTCGTAGAACGGGTCGGGGGCCACCTTGCCGATGTAGATCAGCCGCAGCGCCGCCGCACCGGCGGTGATCAGTGCCAGCAGCGCCCACTCATGGGCTCGCACGGGCCTTCTCATCGGCGGAACGCTAGTCTGCTCGCCTCGTGGCAGGCGAGCAGACAGATGGCGAGGATCGAACCGAGGAGTCCCACGGGCCGCGCGAGTGTATGCCCTGTCGCGGCATCGGCAAGGTGATCTCAAACCTCGGAGGAGCTCCCAGCACAGTCACGTGTCCTTGGTGTGAGGGGGGCGGGGTACGCATCCCGGGCATCGACGCACAGGCGAGATGGCTGGCCGCGGACGACGTCGATAGCGCTCAAGCCACGCATCCCCCAGACTGAGTAGTAGTGCATGCGTCCAAGGCGCATGCATAACTAAAGATCACGCGCGCGAAGGTCGATGCAGGGGCTGTAAAAGCCAGTGTCGAGGTGCCAAGGCAGAACACCGATGCGGGTGTGTAGAAAAGCCGGCGGCTCTCACAACCGACCTTCGCGGGTCGTTAAGGGGGACGCATCGCCATTTAGGGGCGGTGGGCCAAGAGCTGGCGCTCTGTAAACGGATCCTAGGAGGATTCACATGTTGTACCGACTGCGCCAGCGCTTGAGCAATGAGGGTGGTTTTACCCTCATCGAGCTTCTGGTTGTCATCCTGATCATCGGCATCCTCGCCGCGATCGCCATTCCGTCGTTCCTGAACCAGAAGAGCAAGGCCAGTGACGCCTCTGCCAAGGAGCTGGCTCGTACCGCCCAAACAACGGCCGAGACGATCTCGACCGACAACAGCGGCAGCTATTCGACAATCACAGCGCCGGCGAGCCTTAGCGCCGTCGAGAAAACGATCCCGACCGCCGTCAGCACGACCAGCGCATACCTGAGCGGAGCGACTGAAATCGAATCCGGCGAAGGCTATGAAGTGACCGCGAAAGCGGAGCCGAGCAACGACACGTTCACGATCAAGCGAGACAAAAACGGTGTCGTGACACGTAAATGCACGACCGAAGGTAAGGGGAGTTGTCCTACGGGCGGCGAATGGTAGAAGCTCACCCGAGTATGCGATACGCGGTTTGCGAGGAGGCGGTCCAATGGCCGCCTCCTCGCACGATGACCGCAGCTCCCGGGTAGAGCCACCGACATCGCGGCATGCGTGGCGCTCAAGCCTCGTCGCCCTATCGCCGATCACATCTGCGTGGAGATCCTCACCTTTGCAGGAGTCCTTGGTGCGATGGCGGGCTCGTTCCTGAACGTCGTCGCCTACCGCCTGCCGCGGCACGAGTCGTTGATCGCGCCGGCGTCGCACTGCCCGAGGTGCGGGACGCCGGTGAAGCCGTACGACAACATCCCGATCCTCTCCTACCTGCTACTGCACGGGCGCTGTCGAAGCTGCGCGGCCCCGATCTCGCCACGCTATCCGCTCGTGGAGGGGCTCACGGCGGCGCTGTGCGTCGGCGCTGTGCTCGCTCATAGCTCGTCCGCCGGCATCGCGCTCGGCGTCACGTTGGTCCTGGTAGTCGTACCCGCCGCCCTGATCGATCTCGATCACCGCATCATCCCCAATCGCCTTACGGCGGCCGGCGCCGCGCTGGCGCTCGTCATCGGGCTGGCGCTCGATCCGTCCGGCGAGCCCGAGCGCCTGATCGCGGGAGCCGCTGCGGGGGGCTTCCTGCTGCTCGCGGCGCTGGCCTATCCGGGCGGGATGGGCATGGGGGACGTCAAGCTGGCGGCCGTCATGGGCCTGTTCCTCGGCCGCGACGTCGCGCCCGCGATCTTCATCGCGCTGGTCGCCGGTGCACTCGTTGGCGCGGCGATCATCGCCCGTAGGGGGGCCCGCGAGGGCCGCAAGACCGCAGTCCCGTTCGGGCCTTTCCTCGCGCTCGGAGCACTCGTCGGCGTGTTTGCCGGGCAGCCGCTCGTCGATCTGTACGTCAACCACTTTCTGTAGGCGCGACGCGAACCCTAAAGCGCGTCGGCCCTCCCGCCGATACCCCCTCTGCGGGCAGACACCCGCCTCTCACGTGTCACCCCTCACGATGCCATCTCTTCCCAACATGAAGCTCGGCCGCCGCGCCGGCGCCGACGTCGTCGGCCTGGACATCCAACCAGGGCTGATCGCCGCTGTGAAGGCGCGCGTCAACGGCTCGATCCTCGCCGAGCGCGCCGCCGCGCTCCCGCTCAGCTCCGACACGGTGCGCGAGGGCGAGGTCGTCGACCAGGCCGCGCTCAGCGACGCGCTGCGCGAGCTGTTCGCAGAGAACAAGCTCGGCAAGCGGGTACGCGTCGGCATCGCCAACCAGCGGACCGTGATGCGCACGCTCGAGCTGCCGCCGGTCACAGACCGCAAGGAGCTCGCCGCGGCGGTGCGCTTCCTGGCGCAGGATCAGGTGCCGATGCCGCTCAACAACGCCGTGCTCGATTTTCACCCGCTCGGCGTGGTCGACACGCCCGCCGGCCCCCGTCAGCGCGTGGTGCTCGTGGCCGCCCAGCGCGACATGGTCGAGAACCTACTGGCAGCCGTTCGCGGCGCCGGCCTGACCGCCGAGGGCGTCGATCTGTCGGCCTTCGCGCTGATCCGCGCGCTCCACCAGTGCGAGGAAGACCAGTCGGGCCGCGTGCTCTACCTGAACGTCGACGGCCTTACGAACCTGGCGATCGCCGAAGGGACTATCTGCCGCTTCACGCGCGTCATCGGTGGCGGGCTCGAGGGCATGGCCGGCGAGATCGCCGAGCGCCGAGGCATCCCGGTGGCGCAGGCCCGCGCGCTGTTGTACGCGATCGATCTCACGGCGTCCGCGGCTGACGAGCCCGCGGCCGTCGTGCCCGCCACGCTGGAGCCCGTCGCCGAGCCCGTAGCGGAGACAGTCGCCGAGACAATCACGGAGCCCGACACGCCCGAGCCGGCGTCTCCGCTCAGCCTCGAGGACCACGAGGCGCGCGAGCACGAAATGGGCTACTCCGAGACGATCGCCGCGGCGCACGTTGACGCCGAGCCGGCGTCCGAGTCTTCGTCCGCCGCGCCCGCGCCGGATGCCGATGTCCGCGCGGTGCTCGAGAACGGCATCCGCGAGATCTCCGGAGAGGTACGCAACTCGCTCGACTTCCACCGCTCACAAGACGAGGGAGGCCAGGTCTCCCACGTAGCGCTGAGCGGCGTCGCACTCGAGCTGCCCGGATTCGCCGAGGCCCTGCAGGCGTCGTTGGGCGTCGAGGTGCGCAGCCAGGCTGTCGGCCTGGTGGACGCCGGCCTCGAGGGCAAGGTCTCGACGAGCCGCCTGTCGATCGCCGCGGGACTGGCCGCTTTGGAGGCCCCGCAATGAGGGCCGTAAACCTCATCCCATCGGACAGCCGGACGGGCTCCGCGCCCGGTGCGGGTCGCTCCGGCGGCGGCGCCTACGCGGTGCTCGCAGTGCTCGGTGGGCTCGCGATCCTCGCGCTCCTGTACGGCATGGCCCACCACCAGATCTCGAGCCGTAAGGCGCAGGCGGCAACGCTGAGCGCGCGTGCGCAGCACGCGCAGTCGGAAGCGGGGCAGCTGGCGCCCTATACGAGCTTCGTCGCACTGCGCGAACAGCGCATGCAGGCGGTATCCGATCTCGTCGACGCGCGCTTCGATTGGGCGCACGCATTCCACGAGCTCGGCCGCGTGCTGCCGCGCGACGCCACGATCACCTCGCTGGAAGGAGCGGTCGGCGCGACCGAACCTGGCGCCTCCGCTCCGGCCGCCAGCGCTGCCTCGGCGGCCAAACCCGCCGCGTCCCCGGCTACCGGCGCGTCAGGCGCGTCGGCGAGCCCGACCGTGACCTCGGCCACGCCTCCCGGCAGCGTTCCGACCTTCACGCTCGCCGGATGCGCGACGAGCCAGCAGGAGGTCGCTCTAACGCTCACGCGCCTGCGCCTCATCGACGGTGTGAGCGAAGTCACGCTCCAGAGCTCGACCAAGTCAGGCGCAAGTGGCGCTGCCGCCGGCTCGGCCGGCTCCAGCGGTGGGTGCGAAGGCAGCCAGCCGGCGTTCACAATCGTGATCACATTTGCCGCGCTGCCCACCTCGGCCGCGATCGGCTCGGCCTCGGCAAAGCTCACCTCCAACTCAGGAGCGGGACGATGACCAACCGCGACCGTCTCGT
>DATHGU010000178.1:0-4620 GCA_035317495.1 Solirubrobacteraceae bacterium | reverse complement strand
TACCAGTCGACATGGCTGCGCGTCCACTACGGCCCGGAGTTCCTGTGCGCGCTGCTGAACGAGCAGCCGATGGGCTTCTACGCCCCCGACAGCCTCGTGCACGAGGCCGAGCAGCGGGGGATCGCGATGCTGCGACTGGACGTCAACGCCTCGGAGGTGGAGTGTGCGGTGCAGGACGGCGGCGTGCGCCTCGGCCTGGGCTACATCAAGGACGTGACGGCCGTCGAGATGCGCGAGCTGCTGGCCGAGCGCGAGCGTAACGGTCCCTTTGGCAGTCTCGGCGAGCTGGCCGGGCGCATCGGCGCGGGGCGCAGGACGCTCGAGCAGCTGGCCTGGTCGGGCGCCTGCGATGGGATCACGACCGGGTCGGCGCTGGCCGATCTTCGATCGGTCGGCGAGTCGGACAGGCGCTCGGCGCTGTGGCAGCTGGGGATCGCCGCTCCGGGCCTGGGCGCGGGCGAGGACACCCAGCTCGCTCTTCCCCTGGAGCTGCCGGCGGCTCCGCGCCTGCGCTCGCTCGGGCGCTGGCAGCGGCTGATCGCCGACTACGGGACGAGCGGCGTGACGATGGGCGATCACGCGATGGCGATTCTGCGCAAGCGCCTGGCGGTGCCGAGCGGCGCCGGCCCGGTCGTGCTCGCGACCAGCGCCCAGCTCGCTCGCCTGCCCACGGGCGGTGCGGTGGCGATAGCTGGGCTGGTGATCGCTCGACAGCGACCGGGAACGGCGAAGGGGACGATGTTCCTGCTGTTCGAGGATGAGTGGGGGACCGTCAACCTGATCGTCCCGAAGGCGGTTTACGAGCGCCATCGCCACCTCGCACGGGCCGAGCCGCTGCTGCTGGCGCGCGGCCGGCTGGAGCGCTCGGAAGGGGTGATCAACGTGATCGTGCGCGAGCTCGCGGCGCTCGAGCGCTTCCTGTCGGGAGGCATCGAGGACGACGAGCAAGCCGCGACAGCCGCGCAGGTGCATCGCCTGCCTGCCTCCGAGCCCGCGGCATCCGCGGAGGAGGAGGATGTCGAGGTCGGTTCGAGCATGCGCGCCGTGGCGCCGCCCGTGCAGAGCTTCGCGATGGGGCGGCGGCGGTAGAGGGACTGCGCCGCGCCGCCTGTCAAGCTCCCCTCGGACGGCCCACGCTCGCGCGCGGGCCGCTCTCAGGGTTGGATTGTCGTCATCGGTGCAGCGAGCGCTGCGAGTCCTCGGCGTCGCTGACCGCCCATGCGAGCCGCTCGATCAACTGCTCGGCGGCATGGTCGTCACAGAGATGCAGCGAGTAGACGCGCTCGTCGAACAGCACCGCCGTGTCGCCTTGCTTGACCGCCGCGTCGCGTTGGTCGGCCGGGTCAGTCGTGACGATGATTCTGGGCATAACTCCCTCCTCAGGGATCGGGGTCATGTCCTCCCACCGACACTGTTGCACTTCGCGCCTCAAGCTGGGCTTAATTCTTGTGACCGGTGCGCTTTCGGCGCCGTTGTTGGACGAATGTGGGGCGGATTTCGCCTCCGCCGTCGCGATTCGCAGGATCGGCGCTCGGGCGGCTAGGCTGAGCGCATCGCGCGGCTGGGTCACACCGATCTGGATGTCTTCCGGCTCTGCCTGGGCGGGAACGTGTTCGGCTGGACGATCGACGAGCAGCGCTCGTTCGAGGTGCTCGACGCCTACGCGCGGGCGGGCGGCAACTTCATCGACACGGCCGACTCATACGGGCGGCGGGGGGCCGGTGGGGCGGGCGAGTCCGAGCGGATCATCGGGCGCTGGATGGCCGCGCGAGGCAATCGCGAGCAGCTCGTGATCGCCACGAAGGTGGGCAGCGCCCCCACGCTGCCGGGACTGTCGGAGGCGACGATCCGCGAGGGTGCCGAGGCCTCGCTGGAGCGCTTGGGGACCGATCGCATAGACCTGTACTACGCGCACAAGGACGACCCCGGCACGCCGCCCGAGGAGACGCTCGGGGCCTTCGGCGCGCTGATCGACGACGGGATGATCCGCCATGCGGCCGCATCGAACTACAGCGCCGAGCGCCTCGGCGAGGCGCTGCGGATCGGCGAGCGTGAGGGCATGGCCTCCTACATGGCGCTGCAGGCGCACTACAACCTGATGGAGCGCGATGAGTACGAGGGCGAGCTGGCACCCCTGTGCGAGCGGCACGGGCTCGCGTGCCTTCCGTACTTCGCGCTCGCCCGCGGATTCCTCAGCGGCAAGTACCGGCCCGACGGCCCGCAGGTGGACAGCCCGCGGGCGGCCGGCGTGCACGACAGCTACTTCAACGACCGCGGCTTCGCCGTGCTCGCCGCCCTCGATCAGATCGCCGCCGCGCACGACACGGCCGTTGCCGCGGTCGCGCTCGCGTGGCTTGCCGCGCAGCCGACGGTCGCGGCGCCGGTCGCCAGCGCCACCTCCACCGAGCAGCTCGCCGAGCTGCTCGCATCGGTCGAGCTCGAGCTGTCCCTCGCGGAGCTCGCGCGGTTGAGCGAGGCCAGCGGCGGTACGGGGCTGCGGTCGTAACGCAAGATCTACGGCGCGACGAACGTCAGGCGATTTCCGTCGGGGTCGCTGGTCGACAGATGCCCGTCGTCGGCGCGCGCAGCGACCGTCTCGCCGGGAGCGTCGGCGAGGCCGCGGCGCAGCGCGGCGAGCGCGTCCGCGTCGCCGAGCTCGAAGCCGACGTTGCGCAGGCCGGGCGCGCTATCCGGAGGCCCGCTCGCACCGCTGCTCTGCCACGAGTTCAGCCCGACGTGATGGTGGTATCCGCCGGCCGAAAGGAAGGCCGCCGCAGGCAGCTGCGCCTGCTCGTGCAGCCCGAGCACGTCGCGGTAGAAGGCGAGCGCTCGCGGAACGTCGGAGACCTTCAGGTGAACGTGTCCCACGGACGTGTCCGGTGCGATCGCGTCCTGCGCCTGCGGGGGCGCCTGAGCCATCAGGTCGTCCAGATCGAGCGGCAGCGTGACCATCTTCACGGCGTGGCCGTCGGCCGGCCGCGGCCACTGCTCGCGGGGGCGGTCCGCGTACACCTCGATGCCCAGCCCATCGGGGTCGCTGAGGTAGAGCGCCTCGGAGACGCCGTGGTCGGAGGCCCCGCCGATCAGCCAGCCGCCGCGCACGATCCGCTGCACGGTCGCGGCGAGCGCGGCGCGCGAGGGGTGCAGCCAGGCGACGTGGAAGAGGCCCGTATCGTGTGGCGAGACGGGCGTCGCGTCGGCGATCGCCGTCAGCTCGAGTGACGGACTCTCACGATCGACTCCGAGCAGGGCGCCGTCGTTATCGCGCGAGACCAGCGGCAGCCCGAGCACGCGCTCGTAGAACTCGATGCTGCGCGGTAGATCGGCGACCGCCAGGCGCACCGAGCCGATGCGCAGAGACGGGTCGATCGGGGCGGCGCTCGCCATCTCCTGCGAGGCTACTACCCGACGCCGCTCAGCGCTCCTGCACTACGAGCGTCTGAAAGGCGCGTCCCAGCGGGCCGTGCTCGTCGTGTAGCACGCTCTCGGCCAGGCCTGAGCCTGCGCTGCTCAACAGCGTCTGCGCGTCGAGGCCGATCCACTCGCCCTGCGGCTGACGCTGCAGGTGGATCGTGAGATCGGCGTTGATGAACAGGAAGCGGTCGAAGGGCAGTGCGGCGCTGACGCCGTTGCCGAAGTCGGCCGCCGCCACCAGCCGCGTTAACGACGTGGGCGGCTCGTCTGGAAGCAGCGGATGGCGCAGGCGCATCCAAACCTTGCCCGGACCGGGCGCCTGTGGGTCACTGAGCCAGCGCATCTCCATCGCGCTGGCGGCAAAGCTCGCGTCGCTCGACCCGCTGAGCGCGAAGCGCACGGGCCGGCCGCTCGACGGCGGCGGCATCGGTGCCCCGGCGGAGGCGCTGGCGGGCGCCGCCTCGGCAGCCGCCTGGGGGACCGCCTGCACGCGCAGCGCGCCGGCGCGCACGATCGGCTGATCGTCCGCCAGCAGTTCCGCCGCTAGCTCCTGCACGCGCCGCCCGGGCCGCACGATGCGCGTGCGAAGCGTCAGCGGGGCCAGCGGGATGGGGCGCAGGAACTCGAACGCCAGGCGGGCGATGCGCAGCTCGGTGCCTGGCCCCAGACGCTCGAACGCTGCCGCGATCAGCGCCGCGGGCGCGCCGCCGTGCAGCGCGCGCGGATCCCACGGACCGCGCGCCTCATCGGTGCCGACGAAGCGATCGCGACCGGGCCGTCGCCGACCGTCGGCGATGAAGATGCTGTCGCTCACGCCGTCAGTCTGCAAGCCCGGCGGCGAAGTCCGACAGGGCGCGCCGGTCGCGCAGCGGCGGGCCGTGGCCGAAGCACACGAGCTCGGGCTCGAGCGCCGCGAGCCTGCGCGCCGATTGGCGGTTGCGCGGCGGGTCGGGTGTGAAGATCGTCGGCGGCTCCTGCAGCCCACGCCGGCCGGTCATCAGGTTCATGCCGTTGAGCACGTCGCCGAGGATCAGCACGCGGTCGGCTGCACGCCAGTAAGCGACATGTCCGCGCGAGTGGCCGGGAACCTCGAGCACGGTGAAGCCGGCCACCTCGTCGCCCTCCTGCAGCGCACGCGCGACCGGGTGGGGCGGGCCGGTCCAGAAGCGCGCCTGGAAGCGGTTCAGCCAGCCTGGCACTTGGCTG
>DATHGU010000177.1:0-4145 GCA_035317495.1 Solirubrobacteraceae bacterium | reverse complement strand
TGAAGATCGCGCCGGCGAGCACCCCATGCCAGCGCGCCTGCGGCAGAAGCCGCTCGATCCGCTCCGCGGCGAACCACGAATAGGGCGACATCGCACCGAAGAAGAAGCTCGGGGGCGCCGTCAGGGGCACACGAGAATCATCGCGCATAGGTGGGGCAAGCGGCTCGTTCGGGCCGCGACATGCTGAACCGTTCCAAGCTGTGTGTACTCTCCAAGCCTTCGGAAATCGGCCGGCACGCATTCAAGCGGCCGGCGCCGGAAACGATAAGGAATGGCTCCAATGCATACAGAGTCGAGTGAGCCTCGGGCCGACGGTGCGAAGCTCGAACGAGCGATCGTCCTGCAAGTCCTGAGCGACGAGCGGCGGTGGTCGCGTACGGAGCTGGCCGCCGAGCTCGGCGCCGACGCGACTGGGCTGGACAGCGCCCTGGCCGCCCTGCACGGGCAAGGCGTCCTGTGCCTTGCCGAGGACGATGTGTGGGCCTCGCCCGCGGCGCGCAGGCTGGACGAGCTCGAGCTGATCGGCATCTGAGGCTGGGGCGCGGCGGCCGGCGACGCGGGATGCGCATGGCCGGGTAGGCCGTGGGGCGTCGCGCGAGATAGGGTCTCGGCCATGAGCAAACGCGTGCTGCTCCTCTCTTGGGAGTACCCGCCCGTGATCGAGGGCGGGCTGGCACGCCACGTGCGCAAGCTCGCCGAGGCGCTGGTGCGACAGGGCGTTAGCGTCGATGTGCTCACGCGAGGTGTCGGCGAGGCACCGTCGGCCGACCAGCCTGGGGGCGAGGAGCTGGCAGGGGTGGCCGTCCACAGGGTCCGTGAGCCTAGCTGGCCACGCGACCTGCACCGCTTCGTCGCGTGGGTCGAGCAGATGAACGGGGACATGCTCGCGGCCGGCGAAGCGCTCGCCGAGGACAACCGCTACGACCTGATACACGGCCACGACTGGCTCGTCGCGCAGGCTTCCGCAGCGCTCGCCGAGCGCATTGGCGCGCCGTACGTGACGACGATCCACGCGACCGAGCATGGCCGCCACCAAGGCTGGGTGCACGACCCGCCGCAGTCGCATATCCATTCGGTCGAGCGCTGGATGACTCGGCGGGCGGACGCGGTGATCGTCTGCTCGTACTACATGCGCGGTCACGTGGCCGACATCTTCGACATCGACGAGCGGCGAATCGCGGTGATCCCGAACGGGATCGATCCGAGCGAACTGCAACCCGCCGGAGACCTGCGCACGCTACGCCTGCAGTTCGCGGAACCGCACGAGAAGCTCGTGCTGTTCGTCGGGCGACTGGTCTACGAGAAGGGCTTCCAGCTCGCGCTCGAAGCGCTCCCCGGCGTGATCGATCAGGTCGAGAACGTGCGCTTCCTGGTGGCCGGGAGCGGCACGCACGAGGACGAGCTGAAGGCCCAGGCGCAGCGCCTGGGGCTGTCGGAGTACGGCAGCTTCCTGGGTTGGATCGGCGACGACGTGTTGCACTCGCTCTACCGGATCGCCGATCTGTGCGTCGTTCCGTCGATCTATGAGCCCTTCGGACTGGTGGCGTTGGAGGCCATGGCATCGGGCTGCCCCTGCATCGTCGCCGACACGGGCGGGCTGCGCGAGGTCGTGCCCGTGGGCGAGCGCGTCGGGCTGCGCTTCAACGGCGGCGACGCAGTGCATCTGGGCGTGATGATCGAGCGCCTGTTGGTCGACGAGCAGTTGCGCGAGCGGCTCGTCACCGAGGCCTCCGAGCATGTGCTGCGCTTCGACTGGGACGACATCGCCCATCGCACGAGGGGGATCTACGGCGAGCTGCGTGAGCTGACGCCGCGCGAGGAGGGGGTATGGCGGGCATGAGCGGTGCACTTCAAGGCCTGATGCAGGACGACTTCCCGTTGACGCTGGACCACATCCGCCGGCGGATGACGACGTGCAGCCCCGACGCACAGGTACTGACGCTGGCCGAGCCCGGCGTGGTCCAGCGCGCGACGTTCGCCGAGACCTCCGAGCGGATCGACCGGCTCGCGCGCGCGCTCGGTCGCCTGGGTGTCGAGCCTGGCCAGCGAATCGGGACGTTCGCGTGGAACAGCCAGCGTCACTTCGAGCTGTACTTCGCGATCCCCTGCGTCGGGGCCGTCCTGCACACCCTGAACATCCGCCTGTTCGAGGAGCAGCTCACGTACATCGTCAACCACGCCGAGGACCGCGTGATCTTCGTCGACGACTCGCTCGTGCCCGTGCTGGAGAAGCTCGCCCCGAGGTTCCAGAGCGTCGAGCACTACGTTGTGATGGGCGAAGGCGACGCCGGCAGCCTGCCGGGCGCGCTGCGCTACGAGGAGCTCCTGGACCAGGCCGGGCCGGGGGCCTTCGACTATCCCGAGGTGGACGAGCGTCAGGCAGCCGCGCTCTGCTACACGAGCGGCACCACCGGCAACCCGAAGGGTGTCCTCTATTCGCATCGCTCGATCAGCCTGCACTCGACGGCCACGCTGGTCCGCGATGGCCTGGGCCTGAGCCGCGCCGACCGCGTGCTGGCCGTCGTGCCGATGTTCCATGCAAATGCCTGGGGGTTGCCGCACGGCGCCGCGCTGGCGGGCGCCGACCTGCTGCTGCCGGGCCGCTTCCTCGCCGCCGAGCCGCTCGCGCGGCTGATCGCCGCCGAGCGACCGACGCTGATGGGCTGCGTGCCGACGATCTTCGCCGACCTGCTGCGCTACGCCGACGACCATCCCGACGTCGACCTCTCCTCGCTGACCAACGCGACTTGCGGCGGCTCGGCCGTGCCGCGCCAGCTCATGAGGGACTTCGAAGAGCGTCACGACGTGCGCATCTTCCAGGCCTGGGGGATGACCGAGACGAGCCCCGTAGCGACCTTCTCGCGTCCGCCCGAGGGCGACCACGACGAGTCCTACTGGGATGCGCGGGCCAGGCAGGGGCGTCCGCTGCCGTGGGTAGAGCTGCGCTTGATGGGTGACGAGGGAGAGGTCGCGTGGGACGGCGATTCGACAGGCGAGATCGAGGTTCGCGGGCCCTGGATCGCCGCGCGCTACTTCAACGATCAGTCCGGCGAGCAGAAGTTCGACGATGGCTGGTTGCGCACGGGGGACATCGCCGCGGTAGATGCGGACGGCTCGGTGCAGATCACCGACCGGGCCAAGGACGTGATCAAGTCGGGCGGGGAGTGGATCTCCTCGGTCGAGCTGGAGAACGAGGTGATGTCCCACCCGGACGTTGTCGAGGCAGCGGTGATCGCCAAGCCAGACGAGCGCTGGGCGGAGCGGCCGCTCTGTTGTGTGGTGCTGCGCGAGGGCGCGAGCACCGGCGCGCCGGAGCTCCTCGAGCACCTGCGCGGGCGGGTCGCCAAGTGGTGGCTGCCGGACGAGTTCGCCTTCGTGCAGGAGATCCCCAAGACGAGCGTCGGCAAGTTCGACAAGAAGGTCCTGCGCGGCGAGCTCAGCGAGGGCACTCTGGAAGGCCGCGAACTGGTCTCCTGAGCTCGCGCCCAAGCGCGCGCCACGCCCGCCCGGCGTCCGTTTGCGCTTCGCCCGCGTGGGCAAGAAATTGCGGGACACGCACATCGTTCAAGCGCAAACGCGCTTCGGTCGATACGCGGAAAGACAGCATCGGGCTCTCGCCGACCCGCGCTGTTGATAGACGTTGTTGTCAACTGGCAGGCCACGGCCAGCCAACGGCGAAGTAAAGATCACGAATTCCGACTAGAATCGCCCATCAACAAGGGCAAGAGGCCCAAATGGGCTGGAGCGTTCACCCACATCATCAACGGGAGGTTGGCATGACTCGGACCACCGATGTCGTGGCCTCGAGTAGGCCGCAGAAAGCAGACGCAGCACCGATGAGGAAAGGATCGTCCAGCGCGTTGCGCAGGCTCATGGTGCTGCCGGTCGCTTTCGCTCTTGCGATGGCGCTCGCGATGCCGATGACGGCGTTCGCGGCGGAACCGGGGACCAGTGGCTACGGCAGCACGCCCGCCACGCCCACCACCCCCGCCACGCCCACCACGCCGGCCACGCCCACCACGGGCACATCGCCGTCGAAAGAAAGCAGCACGCCGACCAAAACGACGGCGCCCGAAACGACTAAAAGCGAACCGACGACGAACACCGCACCGACCGCGACCACCGCGGAAAAGAAAGCGACCACG
>DATHGU010000176.1:0-4260 GCA_035317495.1 Solirubrobacteraceae bacterium | reverse complement strand
ACGAGGACTGCTCAGCTGTGAGGCACGGGCAGCTGCAGGTCGTCGCGCCATTCTGGCTGGACCGGCCCGACGCGGAGGCGGTCGAGATCGCGGTGCAAGCGAAGCAGGCGGGGTTCGACACCATGTGGGTGGGAGAGACGGGAGCCCTCGACCCGTTCGCTCTTGCGAGCGCGATCGGCCTGCGCGCACCGGGACTCCGCCTGAAGATCGGACCGGTGGCGGCCGGGGTGCGCAGCCCCGTGGCTTTGGCGCTCGGCGTGTCGACCGTCGCGACCCTCACCGGCGCCAGCGTGGATCTGGCGCTCGGAGCCTCGAGCCCGGAGATGGTCACGGGCTGGCACGACCGGCCGTGGGAGCATGCGGCGCCGCGCATGAGCGAGACCGTCGACGCCGTGCGGCAGATCCTCGCGGGCGATCGCGCTGACTTCACCGGTCAGCATGTCCGCACTCGCGGCTTTCGTCTGCGCAGCCCCCAGCCGCACACTGCGATAACGGTCGCGGCTTTCGGCCCGAGCATGACCCGTGTCGCGGTTGGCAAGGCCGACGAGGTCGTGCTCAACCTCGTCAGCCCCGAGCAGGTAGCGCGACTGCGCAGCTTGATCGACGACACGGCCCAAGACGATAGCCGAGAGCGCCCCAAACTCGCCGTCTGGGTCGCGGCCGCGCTCGACCCTGGCCCCGCCACCTTGCGACAACTGGCGTCCCAGATCTCTGTCTACCTGCGCCCACCGGGATACGGAGAGATGTTCACGGCGCTCGGGTTTGGGGATCTCGTCGAGCGCGCTCGGCAAGGCGCGCGTCGCGCAGAGCTGGCCGAGGCGATTCCCCGCGATGTGATCGAGGCCGTCTGCGCGATCGGCACCCATTCCGAGGTCAGCTCGCGTCTCGCGGCTTACCACGCCGCCGGAGCGGATCACGTGGCGATCGTGCCCGCCACCGCCGAAGATCCGGCAGGGCGCCAGTTGCTGGCCGCTCTCGGCGGCGGAGCGGTATTGGACAACGCCGCATAAGCAGACAGGACTCGGCAGCATGCCCTCGAGCGACACGTCAGACCTCACCCACCGCTTCCAAGCCGACTCGGCGAACCGCGCGTTGCAGCTCGTCGGCGAGCGCTGGACGATGCTGATCCTGCGGGAGACCTTCTTCGGCGTCCGGCGCTACGGCCAGTTCGCTCGCAACCTGAGCATTCCACGGCCGACGCTGTCGGCCCGGCTGCGGAAGCTGGTCGACTCGGGCCTGCTCGATCGCGTGCAATACGCGAACGGCCCAGACCGATTCGAGTACCGGCTGACCGACGCCGGCCGTGAGCTGTTCGGCGCGATCGTCGTCCTGATGCGCTGGGGCGACACACACCTCGCTGGCCCGGAGGGGCCGCCGATCGTGCTCACGCACGACGTGTGCGGGCAGGTCACGCGGCCACACTTGACGTGTGACGTCTGCGGCGAGCAGGTCACGGCGCGCAACGTGACCCCAACCCGTGGACCCGGTTTCCTGGAGGCGGAGCCTCCCGCCCGAGACACCAATGGGCGCCGGGTGCGACGGTGATCGCCGTCCTCGACTTCGCTCGTGCGCACCTTCGCTAAGCCCACGCAGGAGCTGCGCGAGCCGCGCGTGACGGTCCTGTATGACGCCGAATGTCCGTTCTGCCGCTGGGCGATGGGAATGCTGCTCGTATGGGACCGAAGGGGGAGATTGGTACCGCTCACCCTGCAGGAGCCCGCGGCAGAGAGCCTGCTCGGCGAGCTCACTCCGGAGCAGCGGATGGAGACGTGGCACTTCGTCGCTGCCACCGGCGAGCGCCACGGCGCCGGCGCGGCCTTCGCGCCGCTGTTCGAGCTGTTGCCAGCCGGACAGCCGTTCGCCCGGCTGTTCACGCGCTTCCCCGCAGTCGCGGGGCGCGTCTATGAAGCTGTCTCGCGCCACCGCAGCCGGCTCGCGAAGGTCATACCACGGCGGCTGCAGCGGCTGGCGGACCGGACGCTACGGGAGCGAACGCACCTGACGGTCGAGTCCGACCGATGAGTGTCGCCGTCTCCTTCGGTCTTAGGTAGAAATCACGATCGAAGAGGAGGGACGAGATGGGCAAGCTTGTGGTAACCGAGTTCGTGTCGGTGGATGGAGTGTTCGAGGACCCGGGCGGATCCGAGAGCTATGAGCACGGCGGGTGGACGTTCGAGTACGACCGCGGCCAGGACGGCGACAAGTTCAAGCTCGACGAGTTGATGGAGGCCGAGGTGCAGCTCCTCGGCCGCGTGACCTACGAGGGGTTCGCGGAGGCCTGGCCTTCACGCGAGGGCGAGTTTGCCGAGAAGCTCAACAACGATCCCAAGTACGTCGTCTCGACCACTCTGAAGGATCCCGAGTGGCAGAACACCACCGTGATCTCCAGCGATGTTGCGGCGGAGCTCACCAAGCTGAAGGAGCGCGCCAAGGGGGTCATCCTGGTTGCCGGCAGCGGCACCCTCGTGCGCGCGCTGCTGGACGCGGACCTCGTAGACGAGCTCCGGCTGATGGTCTTCCCGACGGTGCTCGGGCGCGGCAAGCGCCTCTTCCCCGAGGGGATCGACCGAATCAAGCTGAGGCTCGCGGAGTCCAAGCAGGTCGGCTCGGACGGCGTCCAGATCCAGATATACCAGCGGGCGGAGTAGGGGGCGAGAACGATGGATCAGCCGACGGCAGAGAGCGCGTTGAGGGAGCTGGAGCCGCTGATCGGGGAGTGGAGCCTCGAGGCGATCGCGCCGAGCGGCCAGCCGTGGCCCGGTGAGGCGCGGGCGACCATGGAGTGGCACGACTCAGGGGCACACGTGATCGCGCGCTCGACGGCGGAGATGCCAGAGGCGCCTGACGGGATCTCGATTATGGGATGCGACCCGGCGAACGGCACCTACTACCAGCTCTACTCCGACGATCGAGGGGTTTGCCGCGTCTACGAGATGAGCATCGGCGACGGCGAGTGGAGGCTGTGGCGCGAGGGCGAGCCGTTTGCCCAGCGCTTCACCGGCAGGTTCGAGGACGGCGGCGACACGATCATGGGTCGTTGGGAAATGGCGGAGGACGGCACGAACTACGAGACCGACTTCGACCTGATCTACAGGAAGGTCAAAACGAGCCCAGCCGGCAGTTCCTAGGCCACCGGTGGGGGATCGCTCTCAGCGCTCGCTGCCAGGTGGGGATCCCACCCGCAGACCGCGCAGGCGTTCTGGAACGCCGAGCGTGCGAACGAGACGGCCGTGGCGTGGGGATGCTCGCTCGCCCGCACGTCATCCCAGTCGAGCACGTACTCGCCCAGGTCGTTCTCCCAGCGCGCCTCGGCGGGCGTGAGCGCTGCAGAGGAGAACTGCTCCGGCGACGGGTGCGCATAGGCGTAGAAGGCGGCTTGGGGGTAGCGCGGGTCTCCCGGCCACCAGCCGACCGCGACCTCCTCCGCGTCCATCGCGTTTCGCATGATGAAGTCCTCTGAGGGAGGGTCGGCGGGAGCGCCCGAGAAGAGGCTCACGCTGAGATCGAACGACCCCCACCACGCATTGACCGGCGTGGAGCGACCGCGATATGGCGCTCGGAACTCCGCCAGCACGAGCGCGGCCTGGGTCGCCGCCGCGAGGTAGCTGCGCACCGCGTCGATGTCATAGCTTGCGTGCTCGCGATCCTCATCCAGCGACACGCTCCACGCGACCTCTTGTGGAGTTAGGTCGATGTCGAAACGTCCGGCGAGGTCGTAGATGCCGTCCAGCACGTCGCGCGTAACGTCCGCGACGGCACGGTCGGGCGCCAGCGCCACGGTGTGAACCCGTCCGTCGCTGTGTTCGACGATCGCGACGTGGTCCCGCAGGTCGAGCGCGGTGACCAGAACGCCCGAGCCGTCGGCTGCCGGCAACGGGGCGGTTTCCCATCCCCGAGCCGTCAGGCGCAGCGCCGCGTGCTGGAGCTCGGGCTCAGGCGGAGCCAATCGCGCAGCGAGTTTGCCGAGGAGCTGTGTATGGGCGTGGAGCGTGTCGCACGTTGCGCTCCAACTGTCGTAGGCGAGAGCGGGCCATGACGAGACCATGGAAGCACGCTAGCGCTTAGCGCTAGGCGCAGTAGAACCCGAAGTCGCCTGCTAACGCCCGTGCGCGGCGTACTGGATGATCGAGCGGTCGATCATCCACTCGACCGGAGCCCGGTCGTCGGTCAGCAGCGTTCCGCCCGCCGCCGCCGGTGCCAGGCGACTCGCGGTTGCGTTTGCCAGCGGCGCAAGGGCGACTGGCAGGGTGCTTCGCGCGT
>DATHGU010000175.1:0-2005 GCA_035317495.1 Solirubrobacteraceae bacterium | reverse complement strand
GCGAGCAGGAAGCGGCGGAATCCCTGCACGGCGTACAGCTGTATCACGTGCCACACGATCGGCATCCCACCGATCTCCACGAGCGGCTTGGGTATCTCCTGCGTGTGCTCCTGCAGGCGGGTCCCCCGCCCGCCGCACAGGATCGCCACGGCGGGCCGGCTCACGACGGCGCGCTTGCTCAACGTCAGGAGGCGACGCGCTCGAGGACGTCGGCGGGGGCGTCGAAGTTGGCGTGCACGGCGTCGACGTCGTCGTTGTCTTCGAGCGCCTCGATCAACCTCATCAGGGTGCCCGCGTGGCTCTCGTCGATCGGCACGAGGCTGGACGGCCGGTAGGCCGTCTCGGCACTCTCCATCTCGACGCCGGCCTCCTCCAGCGCCTTGCGCACGGCGGTGAAGTCCGACGGCTCGGTGATCACCTCGAAGACGTCGTCGTCGGTGGAGATGTCCTCGGCGCCGGCCTCGACGGCGGGCATCAGGTCATCTTCGGAGTAGCGCGCCCCGTCGACGACGATCGTGCCCTTCTTGTCGAACAGGTATGCCACCGAGCCAGGCTCGCCGAGGCTGCCGCCGTGCTTGGAGAACGCGTGCCGGACGTCGGCGCCCGTGCGGTTGCGGTTCTCGGTCATCGCCTCCACCAGCAGCGCCACCCCACCGGGGCCGTAGCCCTCGTACAGCACCGTCTCGATCGCGTCCGCCTCACCGCCCTCGCCGGTGCCCTTGGCGATCGCGCGCTCGATGTTGTCCTTGGGCATCGACGCTTCCCTGGCCTTGCGCACCGCGTTCTCGAGCGTCGCGTTGGCCTCGGGGTCACCGCCGCCGTCGCGCGCCGCGACCATGATCGCCCGCGCCAGCTTGGAGAACTGCGCGCCGCGGCGCGAGTCCACGACTGCCTTCTTGTGCTTGATGCTCGCCCACTTGGAGTGTCCCGACATGCGCTTCAGTCTACGAATCCAACGCATCCCGAGGCAGCCCGCGGGAAGCCGGCGGGCCGCACGGAGGGTCCGGGCGGGTAGGCATAGGATGGACGGCTGCATGAGCGCCACGCCCTCCCCCGAGATCTTCAAGGCGTACGACATTCGCGGCCTGTACGGCGAGCAGATCGACGGAGACGTCGCCGAACGGATCGGCCGCGCGTTCGCGCAGGTGCTCGCCGGCCTCGCGGGCAAGCCCGTGTCGCAGTTGCGCGTCGGGCTCGGGCACGACATGCGCCTCACCGCCCCCGAGCTGTCCGCGCGCTACCGCGAGGGCCTGTTGGGCGCCGGCGCGGAAGTGCTCGACGCCGGGCAGGTGGGCAGCGAGATGCTCTACTTCCTGGTCGGCTCGCGCGGGCTCGACGGCGGGCTGATGTGCACCGCCTCGCATAACCCAAAGGACTACACCGGCGCGAAGCTCCTGCGCGAGGGAGCGCTTGCGCTGTCCGGCGACTCCGGCATCCAGGATGTGCGCCGCCTGGTCGAATCCGAAGACTCCTCAGGCGCCGGCTCGGCGGGCGACGACGGCGCCGCCGGCGAGGCATCGCGGCGCGGCTCGCTGGAGGAGGTCGACCTCTATGCGGAGTTCCAGCAGGCGGTGCTGCGCTTCATCGACCCCGACGCCGTCGGCTCGACCCCGCGGCCGCTGAAGGTGGTCGTGGACGGCGGCAACGGGATGGCCGGGCCGATGGTCGGCCCGCTGCTCGAGCGTCTGGGCCTCGAGCTGATCGAGACCTACTGGACGCCGGACGGCAACTTCCCCGACCACGAACCCAACCCGCTGCTGCCGGAGAACCGCAAGCTGATCATCGAGCGCGTGCTGGAGACCGGCGCCGACCTGGGCATCGCGTGGGATGGCGATGCCGACCGCTGCTTCTTCATCGACGACACGGGGGCGTTCGTGGACGGCGACTTCCTCACCGCGCTGCTCGCCGAGTCGCTGCTGCGCAAGAGCCCGGGCGAAGCGATCCTGTACGACGTGCGCGCCTCGCGCGCCGTGCCCGACACGGTCGCGCGGGCCGGCGGGACGGC
>DATHGU010000174.1:0-2200 GCA_035317495.1 Solirubrobacteraceae bacterium | reverse complement strand
GCGATGCTGCCCTGCGCGACCAATGCCGCGAACAGGAGCGCCACCGCGATCGCGACGCCCGCACCAGCCAGCAGCTCCTGAGCGGCGTGTGCGCGCAGCCGCCTGCGGTACAGATAGATCAGCGCGTAGGGGCGCATCAGGGCGCGAGTCTGCAGGCGCTGTGGCCGGGCCATTGGCCTGCCTCACCCCTCCGCGGTCCGGGAGCATTGCTCGGGGGCGGGCTCGTTCGTGCTCGTGCTCGACTCCGCCTTGGCGAGCATGCCGTCGCGCATCAGGTAGCGGCGGTCGGCGAGCTGAGCCGCCTCACTGTCGTGTGTGACCAGAACCACCCCGGCGCCGCGCTCGGCGGCGATCCCGTGCAGCAGCTCGACGATCTCCATGCTGCGGGCGCTGTCCAGGTTTCCGGTCGGCTCATCGGCGAGGATCAGCCGCGGATCGCCCGCGAGCGCGCGGGCGATCGCGACGCGCTGGCGCTCCCCGCCCGAGAGCTGCTCGGGCGTGTGTCCGATCCTGTCAGTGAGACCGAGACGCTCCAGCCAGGGCGTCGCGTGCTCGTTGGCCTCGCGCATGCCCATCCCGCCGAGCACGAGCTTCAGCGACGCGTTCTCGAGCACCGAGGTTCGCGCCATCAGCTGGACGCTCTGATAGATGAACCCAACATCGCGCATCAGATAGTCCGAGGCCTGATCCTCGGAAAGCGAGGCGATCTCGCGCCCGGCGAAGCGGATCACGCCCGCGTCCGCCGCGAGCAGCCCGGCGATCAACAGCAGCAGCGTCGTCTTGCCGGACCCGCTCGGTCCCTGCAGGGCGACCATCTCGCCGGTGCGCACATGCAGGCTGACGCCGTCGACGGCGCGGACCTCCTCCTCCCCGGCCAGGTAGTGCTTGACGACCCGCTCAAGCTCCAACATCGATGCTCCCTGCGGGCCGGCGGCGGCTGTGCGCGCCGCTCACCCAGCAGCCCGACGCCCCGCCGGGCGGCGCAGTGGCAGCACCGTCGCGAGCTCCGCCGGTGGAGCGCCGCGCAGCTCGCCTTCGCTGATGACAAGCCCACGGTCCGCGCCCGCGAGGCCGGTCGACTCGGACGTGCTCGCGAGAACGGCGATGCCCTCGTCGGCGAGCGAGCGCAGCAGCGCAAGGATCCCGTCGCGCTCGAGCAGATCGACGCCCCTGATCGGCTCGTCGATCACGAGCAGCGCCGGTTCCAGCGCGAGCGTGCGGGCGATCGCCACGCGGACGCTCTCACCGTCCTCGAGCGTCGCCAATCGCTGCGCCGCGGTCTGCTCGGCATCAACGCGCGCCAGCGACCGCTGAGCCCTGGCCCGCGCCTGCCGCGGGGGTACGCCGCGCGCGAGCAGGCCGACGGTGACCTGCTCGAGTACGCGCTCCCCTTCGGCGTAGCGAAACGTGCGCTCGCAGTAGCCCACACCGCCACCGAGCAGATCCTCGCCGTGCTCTGCGAGGTCGCGGCCTTCGAAGCGGACCGTGCCGCTGTCGGGCGCCTCGATGCCCGCCGCCACGCGCAACAGCGTCGAGCGCCCTGAGCCCTTCAGACCCCACACCACGACGAGCTCACCCGCCTCCAGGTGCAGGGAGACCTCGGACAGCACGAGCCGCTCACGCGCCGGGGCGCCGTAGCGCTTGCCGACAGCCTCCAGCTCGAGCAGGCTCATCGCGCTGGCGCCCTGCGCTCCGCGAGCGCCTTCAGCTCACGGCGCACGTACTGAACCCACTCCAATCTGGCGCCGACGGCCAGCCGGTTCTGCTCACAGGCGAGCCGGTTCGCCAGGCGCGAGCCCAGGTCCGGAGAGCGCTCGTTCGTCGCGCGCAACGGACTGTCGCCGCCCTCCCGGACGCACGCCTGCTCATAGCCATCGATCACCCCGCGCGCGAGGCCGGGGTCGCTCATCAACGCGGCCAGCTCCATCGCGAACAGCCGCTGGCGGCGGCGCTCCTCGGCGAGCTGGGAAACGAGCCAGCGCTGGTAGTGCTCGACCGCGCCCTCGGTGGCGCGGTAGCAAGGCTTGGGTTGGCGCCCCGTGCCGCTGCCGGGAATTTCCTCGACCAGGCCCCTGTCTTCCAGCGCGCGCAGCGCCGTGTAGACGTGTGAGGTGCTGCTCAACGACAAGGCGCCTTCATAAGTGCGTTCGAAGCGCTGCGCGAGCTCGTAGGCGTAGCTCGGACGCTCGATCACGAGGCC
>DATHGU010000173.1:0-7168 GCA_035317495.1 Solirubrobacteraceae bacterium | reverse complement strand
CAGCCACGGTCTTATCGGGCACCGCTTCCCCGGCCAACCGCCGGTGCTGCTGCTCGATCACGTCGGCGCCAAGAGCGGCACGAGGCGCACGAGCCCGCTCGTCTATGGCCGCGACGGCGAGAACCTCGTCCTGGTCGCCTCCAAGGGGGGCTATCCGAAGCACCCGGCGTGGTTTCACAACCTGCTCGCGAACCCGGACACGACCGCGCAGGTCGGCTCGCACGCGCGCAACGTGCACGCGCGTATCGCAGAGGGTGAGGAGCGCGAGCGGCTGTGGTCGCTGATGGTCGGCGTGTACGGCGGCTATGAGGACTACCGGCGCCGAACCGAGCGCGAGATCCCGCTCGTCGTGCTCGAGCCGCGCTAGCCTTACAGCTAGCCGTAGTTCCTGAGCGGCCGGCTCGCCTGAGCCGTCAGGCGCCGAGCGCGCGGGCGATGACCATCTGCTGGACCTCGTCGGTGCCCTCGCCGATCGTGAGGATCTTCGCGTCGCGGTAGAAGCGGCACACGGGATACTCCTCGATGAACCCGTATCCGCCGTGGATCTGCACGGCCTCCTCGGCACAGCGCACCGCCAGGCGACCGGTCTTCAGCTTGGCCTGGGCGGCCGTCAAGGTGAAGTTGCGCCCGGCGTCCTTCTCGCGCGCGGCCTTGTAGACGAGCAGCCGCGCCGCCGCGATCTCTGTGGACATGTCGGCGAGCTTCGCCTGGATCGCCTGGAACTTGGAGATCGGCTTGCCGAACGCCCTGCGCTCCTTGGCGTACTTCAGCGCCTCGTCGAGTGCTCCCTGCGCGAGACCGACGCCCATCGCGGCGACACCGATCCGCCCGATGTCGAGGATGTGCAGGAACTGCTTGAAGCCGGCCCCGCGCGGGCCGAGCAGGTTCTGCTCGGGCACGCGGCAGTCGCTGAAGCTCAGCGGTCGCGTGTCCGACGCGTTCCAGCCCATCTTGCGGTAGGGCTCACCCTGCTCGTAGCCGGGCGTGCCGTTGGCGACGATGATGTTCGAGATCTCCCGGTTCGCGCCGCCCGTCTCGCCGGCGCTCGTCTCGCCGGTGCTCGTCTTGCCGGCGCCCGTCTCGCCGGTCACGGCAGTGATGCACACGAGGCCCGAGATGTCGGTGCCGGCGTTGGTGATGAACTGCTTGGCTCCGTCGATCACCCATTCGCCGTCGCTCAGCCGCGCGCGGGTGCGCGTGTTGCCGGCGTCCGATCCGGCCTCCGGCTCGGTCAGCCCGAAGGCGCCGAGCCGCTCGCCCGAGCACAGGCGCGGCATCCACTCGCGCTTCTGCTCCTCCGTTCCGAACAGGTACACCGGCTGCGTTCCCAGCGAGGTATGCGCGCACAGCGTGATCGCCACCGAGGAGTCCACGCGCGTCAGCTCCTCGACGGTCAACGCGTAGGCGAGCGTGTCGCCGCCGCCGCCGCCGTACTCCTCGGGGAACGGGATGCCCATCAGGTTGAGCTTCCCGAGCTTCTCCACGATCGCATAGGGAAACGCCTTGCACCGGTCGAGCTCCTCGGCGACCGGCGCGACCTCGCCCTCGGCGAACTCGCGCACGGTGCGACGGATCAGCTCGTGGTCGTCTGAGAGGTCGAAGTCCACAGGCGAGCGCATTCTCACAGCTCACAGCCATCTAGGATGGCCGCGCATGAAACGCGCTCGATGGGTTGCCCACTTCCTCTTCACGCGCGGGCGCACGTACCGTTACGGTGCGGATCGCTCCCAGCGGGGCGATCTGCACCTGCCGAGAACCGACGGGCCGCATCGCGTGATCGTGCTGATCCACGGCGGCTCGTGGCGCAAGCGCTACGGCAGGCGCGTGATGCGCGCGATCGCGGCCGATCTCGTGCGCCGCGGCTGGGCGGTGTGGAACATCGAGTACCGGCGCATCGGGGGTGGCGGCGGCTGGCCGGAGACCTTCGCCGACGTGGCCGCCGCGATCGACCGGCTCGACGGGCTGCACGCGTCGCTCGACATGAAGCGGGTGGACGTGCTCGGGCATTCGGCCGGCGGTCATCTCGCCCTCTGGGCTGCCGGCCGTGAGGGGCTTCCGCCGGGCGCGCCCGGGGCCTTCGCCGGGCGCCCCCGCGTCCCGCTGCGACGCGCGATCTCGCTGGCCGGCGTGTGCGACCTGGCGGGTGCCTACGCCGATTGGCATGGCGGCGCGGTGCGCGAGCTGATGGGCGGCTCGCCGGAGCGGCTGCCCGAGCGCTACGCCGTGGCCGATCCGCTGCGGCGCGTGCCCCTCCGCTTGCCGGTGCTGCTCGTGCACGGAGTGCTCGACGAGACGGTGTCCGTGCGCTTGAGCCGCAGCTACGCCGAGGCGGCGGTCGCTGCCGGCGGCGAGGTGGAGCTCGTCGAGATCGAGGGCGAGGCGGGCCGCCACAGGGCATTCGTCTACCCCGAAGGGCAGGCCTGGGCGCGGGTCGCCGAGAGGCTCGAACGGACGATGCCCGATCAGCGCGCCGGTCGCTCGGCGGCCGTGAGCGGCTAGCTCGGGCGGCGGCCTGCCGGGCCGCGCGTCGCAGAGACCGTCAGGACTCGAACGAGCGCGCCAGCTCGACGAGCAGGCGCACGCCATATCCCGAGGCGCCCTTGACAACGTAGGCCCGCCCGAGGTCCCACGCGGAGCCCGCGATGTCGAGATGCGCCCAGGGCACGTCGCCGACGAAGTTCGACAGAAACGCGGCACCGACGATCGTCCCAGCCTTGCGCGCTTCCGGCGCGTTGTCGAGGTCGCCGTAGGTGCCCTTGATCAGCTCGTCGTACTCGGCGTGCAGCGGCAGTCGCCAGACGATCTCGCCCGTTCGCTCGCCGGCGCTCGAGATCTGCGCGACGAACTGGTCGTCGTTGCCCAGCAGCCCGGCGTACGTCGATCCGAGCGCGACGATCACGGCTCCGGTGAGCGTCGCCAGGTCGACGATCCGCTCGGCGCCCTGGCCGACGGCATGGCATAGGCAGTCGGCCAGCACCAGGCGGCCCTCGGCGTCGGTGTTGTTGACCTCGATCGTCCTGCCGTTGGAGGCCGTCACGATGTCACCCGGCTTGACCGCGCGGCCGCTCGGCAGGTTCTCCGTGGCGCCGACGACCGCGACGAGCTTTACCGGCAGCCCCAGCCGCGCTATCGCCGCGACGGCCTCGATCACGGCGGCGCCGCCCGACATGTCGAACTTCATCTCGGCCATCTTCGCCCCCGGCTTCAGCGAGATGCCGCCGCTGTCGAACGTCACGGCCTTGCCGACGAAGCCGAGCACGGCTCCCGTCGCGCCGGGTCCCTCGTAGCGAAGCGTGATCAGCGCGGGCTCCTGCTCGGATCCCTCGGCGACAGCCGCGAACGCACCCATTCCGCGAGCAACGATCCCATCACGCCCCTCCACCTCGACGGACAGGCCCTCGATCTCGCCGGCGAGCGACTGCGCGTAGGCGCCGAGGGCGCTCGGCGTCAGGTCGTTGCCGGGACGATTCTGCAGGTCGCGTGCGGCGTTGACTGCTCGCGCGACGAGCGCCGACTCGGAGACGGTCGCGGCGAGGTCCGCGCTGGAGCACACGATCAGCCGCTGGAGGCTCTTGGGCTTGGAGTCCTCGTCGGCGTCCGGCGCCGACTTGTGCTGCTCGAAGCGGTAGTCGGCGAGCATCGTGCCCTCCACGAGCCCCGCGGCGACGTCCGCGGCATCGTCCGCGCCGCCGTTCGTCGGGAGCTCCCAGCAGAGCGCCTCGGCCGACAGCTCCTTCGCCCGATCGCGCGCGAGCGCCGCCGCCACGCGCGCGCGCTCCGGCGTGAAGTCGGCGCGCTTGCCGAGCCCAACGAGGAGCCAGCGCCTGCCCTCGGCGTGGGCGAGTGCGAGCGCCTTGAACGTTCGGCGGGCCTCGCCGGAGGCGAGCAACGCGGCCACCTCGGCCGGCTCGGAGGGCGCGTCGGGCTCGCCGTCGAAGACCCCCAGCACAACCGTGTCGGCGTCGGTGGCGCCGACTGGCTGCGTGCTGGCCGATACCTCCATTGGCCGGGCACGATATCCGGATCGCTAGCATTGCCGTCCCCTCGCACTTTGCCAACGACCAACTGGAGAGCCCCGTTCTCATGCCCACGACCGTGATCCTCGGCGCCGCACGCACCCCAATCGGCAAGATGGGCGGCGGTCTCGCCACGCTCGACGCGACAGAGCTCGGCGGCCTCGCGATCGAGGCCGCGCTGGAGCGCGCGGCGGTCGAGCCCGAGCAGGTGGATCACGTCGTGATGGGTCAGGTCCTGCAGGCCGGCCAGGGACAGATCCCCTCGCGCCAGGCGCAGATGAAGGGGGGCATTCCCAAGGAGGTCTCCTCGGAGACGATCAACAAGGTCTGCGCCTCGGGGCTGCGCGCCTCGGTGCTGCTCGACCAGGCGATCCGCGCGGGCGACGTCGAGGTCGGCGTCGGCGGCGGCATGGAGTCGATGTCCAAGGCTCCCTACCTGCTGCCCCAGGCACGCTTCGGCTACCGCATGGGCGACGCCAAGATGCTCGACTCGATGGTCCACGACGGGCTGACCAACCCGTTCTCGGGCAAGCAGATGTTCGTCGAGGCGACGGAGATCGGCGACGAGCTGGAGATGACGCGCGCGGACCTCGACCGCTGGGCGCTGCGCTCGCACGAACGCGCGCTCGCCGCGATCGACGAGGGGCGGATGTCCGAGGAGATCGTCTCCGTCACTATTCCCGCGAGCTCCGCGAAGCGTGAGGGCGACACCGTCGTCGAGGTCGATGAGGGACCCCGCCGCGACACCTCGCTCGAGCGACTCGCCGCGCTTCCAGGCCTGGTCGGCAAGGAGGGCTCGCACACGGCCGGTAATTCCCCCGGCGTAAACGACGGCGGCGGCGCGCTCGTGCTCGCCTCGCAGGAGTGGGCCGAGCGCAACGGCAAGGAGACGCTCGCCGAGATCGTGGCGCACGCGCAGAGCGCCAACGACTTCGCCTACCTCGCGACCACGCCGGCGAGCGCCGCGAAGAAGGCGCTCGAGAAGGCCGGACTGCAGCCCGGCGACATCGACCTGTGGGAGATCAACGAGGCGTTCGCGTCGGTCACGCTGAACTCGATCCGCATGCTCGGGATCGACGAGGACCGCGTCAACGTCAACGGCGGCGCCGTTGCGCTCGGACACCCGATCGGCGCATCCGGCGCGCGCATTCTCGGCAGCCTCGTGCACGAGCTGCGCAGGCGCGGCGGAGGTCTCGGCTGCGCGGCGATCTGCTCCGGCGGCGGTCAGGGCGATGCCGTGATCCTCAAGGTCGAGGGATAGATCCCGGAGTCGACGGGCGAAGACCAGTGCGAGGTACCGATACGCGGCAGCACGAGGCGCCCGAAGGCGATTGGCCGACGCGATCGGAGGAGGAGCCTCCCGCCGGCGCCGAGTCGGCGAGCGCGCCGGCCGGTGAGCCGGCGGGCAACGGCGCGGCTCGCGGGGCGGCGTTCTTCGATCTCGACAAGACGCTGATGGCCGGCTCGTCGGGCATCTTCTTCGCCCGTGCCGCCTATGAGACGGGCATGATCTCGCGCGGGCGCCTGGCGCGCGACGCATACGAGAACCTGCGCTTCCGCCTGCGCGGCTCTACCGACGATCGCGCCGACGACGTACGCAAGCGCGTCGGGGAAATGATCGCCGGCGTGGCGGTGCGCGATCTGCAGCGGCTCTCGCCGCGCGTGCTCGCGGGCGTCCTGCCGCGGCTGTATCCGCAGATGCTCGCGCGCGCGTACGCCCATCAGGACGCCGGCGCGCCGGTCTACATCCTGACGGCGGCCTCGCAGGAGATGGCCGACCTGCTGGCGCACGTGCTGGCCTTCGACGGAGGGCTGGGCTCGCGCTCGGAGATCGTCGACGGTCGCTACACGGGCAGGCCCGCCGGTCCGTTCAACTATCGCGAGGGGAAGGTCATCTCGATGCGTGAGCTCGCCGAGCGCGAGCGCATCGACCTGGCCGCCTCGCACGCCTACTCGGACTCCGAGTCGGACCTGCCGATGCTGCGCGCCGTGGGCCGGCCGGTGGTCGTCAATCCGGACGCCGACCTGCGCCGGATCGCGCTCGAGGAAGGCTGGGAGGTGCTGCACCTCGACCGGCTCGGGCGCCGCCTGAAGGTGCTCGCGGCGCTCGGCGCCGCCGCGGCGCTCGGCGGGCTGAGCAAGGCGGCCAGGGGGCACGTGGGAGCGCGCTCCGACACGCGCGCATAGGCTGAGGGAGCAGATGCCCGCCGAGACACACTCCAAGATTCGCGTGGTCGTGGCCAAGCCGGGTCTCGACGGGCACGATCGTGGCGCGAAGATCATCGCGAGGGCGCTGCGCGATGCGGGCATGGAGGTGATCTACACCGGCTTGCACCAGACGCCCGAGCAGATCGTGGAGACGGTCATCCAGGAGGACGCCGACGCGGTCGGCCTGTCGATCCTGTCGGGCGCGCACATGACGCTCGTGCCGCGGATCGTCGAGCTGCTGCGCGCCCAGGAGATCGACGACGTGGTCGTGACGGTCGGCGGAACGATCCCCGCCGAGGACATTCCCGAGCTCAAGGGCCTCGGCGTGGCCGAGGTCTTCACGCCCGGTGCGCCCACGCAGGCGATCGTCGATTTCATCCGTAAAGCGACCGCCGACCGCGACTGATTGACTCGTCAGTCAACCGCTTGACGCGGTAGGATTGCTCCCAACAGACCCCAAGGAGTTACCTGAGAATGAAGATATGCGTCCTGGTGAAGGAGGTCCCGGACGCCGCCGTCGAGAAGAAAATCAACCCCTCGACGGGGCGCATGGACCGCAGCGGGGAGAAGAACCTCAACCCGTATGACACGCACGCCATCGAGGCTGCGATGCAGATCAAGGAGGGTGGCGCGGTCCCGGTCGAGGAGATCGTCGCCGTGACGATGGGCCCGGAGAGCGCCGTCCGCGCGCTGCACAAGGCTGTCTCGCTCGGTGCCGACCGCTCGGTCCATTTGTCAGACGAGGTCGTGTCCGGCTCGGACGTGGCGGCGACCGGCTACGCGCTGGCCAAGACGCTACGGCGTGAGAGCCCGGACCTGGTGTTGCTCGGACAGCAGTCCGACGACGGCGAGTGCTACACGATCGGCGCCGTCGTTGCCGAGCACCTGGGCATGCCCTCTCTGACACAGGTGATCAAGATGGATGTCGACGCCGAGGCGCTGCG
>DATHGU010000172.1:0-10126 GCA_035317495.1 Solirubrobacteraceae bacterium | reverse complement strand
ATCGAGCTGGCGTGGACGGTTCGCGAGGGGCTGTTCGGGCTCGTCGGGCGCTTGCGGCTGCCCGGGACGGCCCTGATCATCGAGGACGTGTGCGTGCGTCCCGAGCGGATCGCCGAGTGCGCGCGCGACCTGCAGGCGCTGCTCGCCAAGCACGAGTTCCTCGTCGGCGTCGCCGGGCACGCGTCGGCCGGCAACCTGCACTTCCAGCTGACGCCCGACTTCACCAAGCCCGAGGATCTCGAGCGCTACCACCGCTTCATGGAGGAGCTGGTCGAGCTGATCGTCGGCAAGTACGACGGCTCGCTGAAGGCCGAGCACGGGACTGGCGTGAACATGGCGCCATACGTGGAGCGCGAGTGGGGCGCGAAGGCGACGGCCATGATGTGGCGCATCAAGCAGCTCGCCGACCCGCACGGCGTGCTCAACCCTGGCGTGGTCCTGAACCGCGACGAGGGCATTCACCTCAAGCACCTCAAGAGCCAGCCCGAGATCGAGGAGAGCGCCGCGCAGTGCGTCGAGTGCGGCTTCTGCGAGCCGGTCTGCCCGAGCCGCAACGTGACGACGACCCCGCGCCAGCGGATCGTCATCCGACGCGAGATGGCGCGCCAGCCGGAGGGGTCGCCCGTCTACGAAGCACTGATGGCCGACTACGAGTATGACGCGCTGCAGACGTGCGCAGCGGACGGCACCTGCGCCAGCGTCTGCCCGGTGGCGATCGACACCGGCAAGCTGATCAAGGAGTTCCGCCGTCGCGAGCGCACCGACCGCGAGGAGGCCGTCGCGCTTCAGATCGCCAAGCGCTACGCGACGGTCGAGCGCACGCTGCGCGCAGGCATCTCCGGCGCCCGCGCGGCCGAGGCGGCGGTGGGCAGCGGCACCGTCGCGAAGCTTCCGGAGCTGCTGAGGCGGCGCGTCAGCGGCGAGCTCGTGCCGGTCCTGCCCGCGAACCTGCCGCCGGCCGCGCCCGCACGGCTGCCGGCGACGAGCCGCTCCGCAGCGGCCGCCGTCTACCTGCCGGCGTGCATCAACCGCATCTTCGGCAACCCCGTCGGCCGCGAGCGCGAGCCGACGCTGCCCGAGGCCCTGGTGGCGCTCTCCTCGCGCGCGGGCCTGCCCGTGTGGATTCCAGACGACGCGGCCGGGCACTGCTGCGCGACGCCGTGGAGCTCGAAGGGCTTTCAGCGCGGGCACGACCACATGGCCGCGAAGACCGCCGCGGCGCTGTGGCGCTGGAGCGACGACGGCCGCCTGCCGGTCGTAATCGACGCGAGCTCCTGCGCTCATGGCCTGCTCGCGGATATCGCCCCCCGCATCGGGGACGCCGAGCGCGAGCGGTTCGAGCGGGTGCAGGTGCTCGACTCGATCGCCTGGGCCCATGATCACCTGCTCGCGCGGCTCGAGGTCTCGCGCAAGGTTCCGAGCGCGACCGTGCATCCGACCTGCTCAGCAGGGCACCTGGGTCTCGCGGGCAAGCTCGAAGCGCTCGTCGGCGAGCTGGCCGAGCAGGTCACGGTCCCGGCCGGCACGACCTGCTGCGGGATGGCCGGCGATCGCGGGCTGCTGCACCCCGAGCTGCCGGCATCGGCGCTGCGCGACGTGGCGGACGAGCTCGCCGAGCGAGGAGTCGAGGAGCACCTGTGCAGCAACCGCACTTGCGAGATCGCCCTGCAGCAGGCGACGGGCGCGCCGTATGCTTCGTTCGTTCTACTGCTCGAGCGACTCACCAGAGAGGAGCGTTGAATGACCGGCAAGGCCGACTTCACACCCGCGGAGTGGGAGCAGGTCCTCGAGGGGCCGACGAGCGCCGGGATGCTCGTGATCACCGCGCAGCGCGGCGGAACGATCCGCGAGACGTTCTCGATGGCGAAGGCCTACGCCGAGGCGCGCCAGCAGCACGGCCAGAGCGAGCTGATCGATGCGATCGTCGCGGCCAAGCCGGAGATCGATCGCACGCGGGCCGGCTCGCTCGAGGATCTCAAGGAGCGCTCCTTGGCGCATATACGCGACGCGGTCGCACTGCTCGAGGGCAAGGCGAGCACCCAGGAGCTCGAGGAGTACAAGCGGTTCGTGGTAGCCCTCGCGGAGAAGGTCGCCGCGGCACATCGGGAGGCCGGGCGCGACGGCGACCCCGTCAGCGATGCCGAGCGGCAGGCGATCGCTGCGATCCGCGAGGCCCTCGGCTAGGCCGGTCGAACCGCGGAGCGGGTCGGCTCGGCCGGCCGCTCGGTCTCGTCGAACGTCGGGGCGGCGTCGTGTTCGCGATTTCGCACGACGTGCGTCAGCGCGTGCACGACGTCGGAGTCGAACTGGCTGCCGGCTAGCTCGGCGAGCTCGGCGAGCGCCGCCGCCGAGGAGCAGGAGGCCGAGTAGGGGCGCGTGGAGACGATCGCGTCGTACGCGTCGCACGCGCAGATGATGCGCGAGCCCAGCGGGATGTCCGTGCCGGCGAGGCCGTCGGGGTAGCCGCCGCCGTCCCAGCGCTCGTGACTGGAGCGGACGAGCCGGGCCACCGGGACGAGGGCCGGCGCGGCGGACAGGATGCGCTCGCCGAGGATCGTGTGGCGGCGCATGAACTTCCGCTCCTCGGCGTCCAGCGGCCCGGGCTTGTCGAGGATCGTTTCGGGGATCGCCATCTTGCCGATGTCGTGCATCTCGGCGGCGCGCACGAGCACGTCGACGTCCTCTGGGTCGAGCTGCAGCTGCCGCCCGACGGACAGCGCGAGCGCAGCGACCCCGTCGAGATGGTCCAGCAGCGCGGGCTCGCGCTCGCCGAGAACCTGTAGCAGCACACCGCGCAGCTGGCGCTTGACGCCCACCGGACGGCCTTCCTTGTTCCGGTAGAGCCGGCGATCGACGAGCTGCAAGGCGCTCGAGGCGCTGCCGGCGTCGAACGGCAGCATCACGCTTCCGTATGCGGCGTCGATCTCGAAGCCGTGCCCCGACTCGCCGAGCGCAACGCAGGCGGCGGCCTCCAGGGCATCGGGCGGCGTGCCGGCAGGTCTGAGCAGCGCGCAGAACTCGTCGCCGCCCATTCGGTAGGCGCGGCCGTGAGGGGCCACGGCGGCGTCGAGGTTCTGACCCAGCCGCGCGAGCAGGCTGTCCCCGGCCGGGTGGCCGAAGCTGTCGTTGTACTGCTTGAACCCATTCAGGTCGAACATCATCAGCAGTCGGGGGTCGCGCTCGCTGGCCAGCTCGATCGCCTCGTCCAGGTCCTCGGCGAGGATCCGGCGGTTACCGAGCCCCGTCAGCGAGTCGGTCGTCGCCTGGACGCGACTCACCTGCTGGCTGCGCCTGCTGCGGCGGAAGGCCAGCGAGATCCTCATGACGGCGAGCGCCAGCGTCGCGAGCGCCAGGTAGCGCGCAGGGTCGTTCACACGGGTGGCGCCGTGGTCGACGAACAGCAGGATCACCGCCGCCAGCACCCCCACGCCGGGCACCGCCAGCGTCCGCCAGCCGTCGACACGAGGTCGGCTGAGAGGATGCGCCGGCAGCCACAGGGCGAGCACGAGCAGCAGCGACGACAGTGGCCACAGCGGTTCGAGCCACGTGCCTTCTCTGTAGGTGCCTTCGGCGACCTGGAACAAGTAGAGCGTGTCGGCGGCCACGCTGACGAGCAGGCTGATCGCGATCAATGCCCACATCGCTTCCGGGCGCCAGCCGCTCAAGCCGATCGCCGTCACGAGGACGAGGAACAGCAGCAGGTCTCCGACCGGATACGCGAGGTTCGTGGCGACCTCGGCGACGCCTGCGCCCGTGTGGGCGAGGATCGGCTCGAGCAGCAGGCCGGCGGCGACGGCGGCGAACCCCAGCCCTGCGACCAGCCCGTCGAGCCATGCGGCGCCGCTCACGCCGCGGAAGCGCCGGCGGATCAGCAGGCCGAGGCCGGCGTAGCAGAGCGGATAGAAGGCCAGCCACAGCCCATCGGCGACGCTCGGGTACGGGGGGTGGGCCATGTTCGCGTAGAAGAGCGTGTAGGTGAGTTCGCCCAGCGCCCAGGTCAGCAGACCGAGGCCGATCAGCAGCAATGGGGTGCGATCCCCACGCCTCGTCGCCGCGCGCATGATCAGCGCAAGCGCGCCACCGAGCATCACGGCGTTGTAGAGCCCGTCGTCGAAGAAGTCGTCGGACGCGCGACCGCCGATCCCGAAGGCGATATGGGCCGTGTACGCCAGGAACGCGAGCGCGACGAGCGCAAACCAGCAGCCCGCAGCGCGGCTGAGCGTCGTCGAGTTGCGATCTGTGGCTGCGGACGTACCGATAATGCCCATTCATCGGCGTCTCGCCGCTCGAGCTGAACGATTCTGCGCAGCGTCTGGCCACTACAAACGGGGGACTGCCGAGGGTCGTCCCCGCAGCCGACAACCGCTCGCCTATGTAGAGTGCCAGCGCGATGCGCGTTCGCCCCAGGCTCGCAGCCGCCCTACCGCTTGCGCTGGTGGCCGTCGCCCTGATCCTCGCCGGCTGTGGCGGCTCCTCGTCTTCCTCCTCCAGCAACGGCGTGGCAGACAAGTCGCCGGCCGAAATCTTGGCCGCAACGAAAACGGCCGCGGATGCCGCCAGCTCGGTCCACGTGTCGGGCTCGATCGTCAGCAGCGGCTCGCCGATCACGCTCGACATGCATCTGCGCGCGGGCAACGGTGGACGCGGAGCGCTGTCCGAGAACGGCCTCTCATTTCAGCTGATCCAGACCGGCGGGACGGTCTACATCAAGGGCAGCCCCGCGTTCTACAAACGCATCGGCGGCAGCGCGGCGGCGCAGTTGCTGCAGGGCAAGTGGCTGAAGGCTGCCGCCAGCAGCTCGGAGTTCGCCTCACTCGGCCAGCTGACGGATCTGCGCCAGCTCGTCGACCAGACGCTGGCCAACCATGGCACGCTGACGAAGGGTCAGACGACGACCGTCAACGGGCAGAAGGTCGTGGGCCTGAGCGACAAGACCAAAGGCGGCACCCTGTACATCGCGACCACCGGCCAGCCATATCCGATCGAGATCACCAAGAGCGGCTCCGGTGGCGGCAAGATCGTCTTCGACAGCTGGAACAAGCCCGTCACGGTGGCGCCACCGGCGAACTCGATCGACGTCGCCAAGCTGCAGTCGGCAGGAAAATAGCGCTCGACGTCGCGGATGAAGCCCGCGCGGGCAACCGGCGCTCGTCTATTCGTCCAGGGCCCTATGGCGTCCTCAAGAGCGCACCGTTCACGGTCGAGCGCGAACTGGCACACGACGTGCCGATTCCCCAGCCCCGATGGTTCCAGTGAGCGGTGTTATCCAAGTCAGCTTCCGGCGGCCCGCCCAGCGTGGGAGCTCGAAGGCCAGCCTAGAGGCCGGATCGGAAGGGCGCAACGGGAGCGACCTCGCGGTGGCCGATCATAGGAGTGTGTCCGTCGAGCGTGGAGGTAAGCTCGCTCGTGTGGAGCGTCAATCTCCTGCATCTGCCCCTGGCCGGGGGAGGCCGGATCGTCCGCCGCAGCGCGGGCGTCCGAGGCTGCTGTGGGCGCCCTGGGCGGTGCTTGCGCTGGCGGCTCTCGTCGGCGCGGTCGTCGCGGGAGTATCGGTGCTTGGCGTCATCTGCCTGGTCGTGCTGGCGGTTGCCGCGACGGTGCTCGGCTGGCGTTTTGGCGAGCGCCGCCGTACGGCCCTCGAGCAGCAGATCAGCGGGCGCTCGAGTGAGCTCAAACGCGCCCTGTCGGAGCTCGAGATCGCACAGACCGAGACGGTTCGGCGACTGTCGATGGCGGTTGAGTTCAGGGACGAGGACACCGGCGCGCACATCGAGCGCATCGGACGACTCTCAACGCTGCTCGCCCAGCAGATCGGCATGGATTCCGACTTCTGCGAGCGGCTCAGCCACGCGGCGCCACTGCATGACGTCGGCAAGGTGGCAATTCCCGACGCGATCCTGTTGAAGCCCGGCCCGCTGACGCCCGAGGAGCGCGCGATCGTCGAGACACACGCCGAGGAGGGCCACAGGCTGCTGCGCGGATCGTCCTCCTCGATCCTCGAGCTGGCGACCACGATCGCGCTCTCGCATCAGGAGAAGTGGGACGGAAGCGGCTACCCGCGCGGCCTGGTCGGAGAGGCGATCCCGATCGAGGGCCGGATCGTGGCGATCGCCGACGTGTTCGACGCCCTGACCAGCGACCGCGTGTACCGCAAGGCCTTCCCGGTGGAGGAGGCGGTGCAGATGATGCGCGACCAGCGCGGCCGCCACTTCGACCCGGTGCTGCTGGACGCGTTCATGGAAGTGCTCGACAAATCGGGCCCCGACGCACGCGAGCAGGAGCGCGCCGACCCCGGCGCATTGGTCGAGAGCACGCTCGAGACCTACGGCACGGCGCTCGAACGCGGCGACGCCGAGACCGCCGAGGGCGCGATCGCCACTGCAATCGAGGACGGCATTCCGGCCGGCACCCTGCACGGCGAGGTGCTCGCCCCGGCGCTGTTGCGCATCCGCGAGCTGCGCAGCGCCGGCGAGATCGACAGCGACCGCGAGCGGCTGGCGAAGGGCATCACGCGCCGGGTGCTCGCGACGCTCTACCGCTACATGATCGGCAACACCGAGCCGACCCGCGAGCGGGTGCTGTTGGCCGGCATGGAGGGCGATGAGCACGCGCTCGAGCTGCAGATGATGCACGATCAGATCGCGGCGGCCGGCTTCCAGACGATCTTCGATACGGACCTGTCGATCGAGCGACTGCGCGCGACGATCGACAGCCGCTCCCCGGACCTGATCGTGCTCGGCGCAACGGACGGCGAAGACTCCGCGGCGATCGCACGCGCGGTCGATGAGCTGCACGCGGCCCGCCCGGACGTTCCGATCGTCCTTGGTGGAGCCGCTGTGGGTGGAGACCTACCGGGCTCGCGCAACGGCATGCGGGTGCTGGAGCGCATCGACGAGGCCGTCGAAGCCGTCGAGGAACAGCTCGCCACACGCCCGCGCGTCGCCTCGCTATAGATTCCAGCGCGTGAGCACTCCCGCGATCGTGACCGGCGGTGCCGGCTTCATTGGCTCGCACGTCGTCGACGCGCTGCTGGGCGCCGGCTACGCGGTCACCGTGATCGACGACCTCTCCACGGGCGATGCCCGCCGCATCGCTTCAGAGGCGGAGCTGCGCGAGCTCGACATCGTCGACTTCCCGGCCCTCTCGGCAGTCGTCGAGGAGGTGCGGCCGAGCGCGATCTTCCACCTCGCGGCCCAGGCCAGCGTGGTGGCCTCCGTCGAGGACCCCGGTCGCGACTGCGAGGTGAACGTGAAGGGGACGTTGAACGTGGTCGAGGCGGCGGGGCGCTGTGGCGCGCCGGTCGTCTTCACCTCGACCGGTGGGGCGCTGTACGGCGACGAGGCACCGATGCCCACGCCGGAGGATCGGATTCCCGCGCCGCTGTCCCCCTATGGCGCCTCCAAGTGGGCGGCCGAGGCGTATGTCAAGACCTGGTCGCTGTCCTCGGGCATCGCCCATGCGGTGTGTCGCCTGGGGAACGTCTACGGCCCGCGCCAGAACCCACAAGGGGAGGCGGGGGTGGTGGCGATCTTCACCGACCATCTGTACAACGGACGCGCGCCAAAGCTGTTCGGGCACGGCCGGCCGACGCGCGACTACGTGTACGTTGGAGACGTCGTGAGCGCCCTGCTGGCGGCGTCCGGAAAGGCTGGCACGTACAACATCGCCACGGGCGTGGAGACAGACGTGCTGACCGTCTGGCGCGAGCTGCAGAGGGCCGCCGAGGAATCCCCGGCGCCGGGCGCCGCTCCGAACGCACGGGAGCTGGAGCCCGAGCTGGCCGACCTGCGGCCCGGCGAGCTGCAGCACAGCTGCTTGGACATCAGCCTCGCCGAACGCGAGCTCGGCTGGCGCCCCGAGGTACCGATAGTGGAGGGCCTGCACCGCACCTGCAACGCGCTCGTGGAGGAGTTCGCGCGCCAGCAGTAGCAGCGCCTGCAATTCACGGCGCACCCGTTGCAGCGAACCGTGCTCGTGCCGAAGTTAAGTGCATGACGCTCCTCCGTAGGCGCAGGATGCTCCTTCGCGACGCGCTCTGCCCGGCCATCACGACCAGCGCCCTGCTGCTGGGCGCGGCTCCCGCGCATGCGGGCGCAGTGGGTGGCGCGGTCGCGCCATCGGCACCGCTGTCGGGCGGCAGCGAGTACGGCGTGTCCAGCGCGAGTGCCGTTCAGCGTCCGGTCGTGACGGCTATGAGCGTGCCGAGCACATCTCTTCCCGGCCGTCCGCCGCGCGTGACCCTGCGGATCGACGAGCCGCACGTGCGCACCGTGAGCCTGCAGGTGGCCGTCCACGACCTCGCCACTCGCAAGCGCGCGATCGTGGCGAACATGGGCTGGGTCCACACGGGCCGCACGCTCGCCGTCGTGTGGCCACGTGGTGCGAGGTTGAAGGCGGGCACATATCACGTGAGCGTCAGCGCGCACGACCATCACTCGGGAAACCTCAAGCGCACAGCGCACAGCTCGGGCGTCGCCACGCTGACCGTCCAGGCGCCCGTCGCGCTCGCGCCACCCGTCGCCGGCGCGCCGGCCGCGCCGGAACCCGGCGTGCCGACCCCCGCGCAGACGGTCGCCGATGGAGCCGTGTTCCCGGTTGCCGGGTCCCATTCCTTCGGCGGTGCCGACAGCCGCTACGGCGCGCCGCGCAGCGGCCACATCCACGAAGGCCAGGACATCCTCGCGGCGGAAGGCACGCCCGACGTTGCCCCGCTGGCGGGCACGATCACGTACACCAGCTTCCAAGCCGCCGGCGCGGGCTACTACGCGGTCGAGCACACGCTGATCGGCTTCGACTTCATGTTCGCCCACTGCAAGGCCGCCTCGCTCCTCGTCAGCACAGGCCAGGCGGTCGCGGCGCGGCAACCGCTCTGCCAGGTCGGACAGACCGGCTCCGCGACCGCCCCCCACCTGCACTTCGAGATGTGGGTCGGCGGCTGGCAGGCGCCCGGCGGGCACTCGATCGATCCGCTGCCCTATCTGGAGGCCTGGCAACCGACCGGCAAGTGACCCCCGCCCCGATGCAGGCCCGCCACCAGCGCGACCGGCTCCACGCATAGCGCGCGCGGCCTCGCGCGCCGGGCACGAGCCGCAGATAGCATCGATCGTTCTAAGATCGGCCAGCGGCGAGATAGCTCAGTTGGTAGAGCACACGACTGAAAATCGTGGTGTCCCCAGTTCGAGTCTGGGTCTCGCCATTTTCCCGGAAACCCCGCCAACACTGGGCGTCCGAGCACCTGACACCGGCGGGAAATCGAACACGAAACACCACGATTTCCGGGTACCAGTACCTTTTCGGTACCTTTTGGCTGCCCGGCGGCCCATGCCGGCGGCGCCGAGAAGGCGCTGGCGGGTGCCGAATGAGCCCGAGTCCTCATCTCACGCCGCCGTGGCGAGCGGGCGCTCGCCGTGAATCTCGTGCGCCTGGCGCACCAGCCGATCAAAGCTCTCGCCGTGGCCGCGCTTGGCGCGCTGCTCGAGCTGCGCATAGACATCCATCGTCCTTCGAGAGTCCGCGTGCCCGACCTGCGCCATCACCCACTTCACATCGAAGTTGTTCGCCAACAGCGCGATCGAGATGTAGGTCCGCCGTAGCGTGTGCGGCGTGGTGTTCGGCAGCGGCGGCAGCCCCCGCGCCAGGAGCTGCTCGCTGGCCCTTGCGCTCGCCTTGGTGAGGACCCGGGCGATCCGACTGCGGTCGCTTCGACCACCATTTCAGGTTCGGCACCAGGTGGGCCCCCGGACCGGTCGGCATGCCCGCCCGTCGCAGCCGCATCAGGTGCTCGCCCACGACTGCGGCGAGCTCGGGCGTCATCTGCACCTCCCGAATTCCGCTCCGCGGCCGCTGGCGCACGCAGAGCTCAAAACGGCCGTCGCCCCGTCGGTCGGAGAGGCGGCGTAGGTGCTGACACAGAGGGTTTCCGAGTCCGGGTCGAAGGCCGCTTGGTGAAGGCCGAGCACCGGAAAGTCGACACCCGATACCGAGGGCTGGTCGAAGCGACCATCGTTGATCGGGCGTATGGCTTCGGCCCAGCGTCCCGGCCGGTCGAGGGCCTCGGCGAGCATCATCGTCCCATTGGGCTGCCCGCGGGGGTGCTCCTCCTTAAGGCCGAACCCAAAGGCGAAGG
>DATHGU010000171.1:0-2782 GCA_035317495.1 Solirubrobacteraceae bacterium | reverse complement strand
TGCCTGTGCGTCGAGACCGAGCTCGAGCCGCTCGAGCTGCTCGATGCCGTGAAGGCCTTGGAGCGCGAGCTGGGCCGGAGTGACGGCGTCCGCCACGGCCCACGCGCGATCGACATCGACATCCTGCTGCTCGGCGAGCTGCAGCTGCGTGACGCGCGCATGACGCTGCCCCACGAGCAGCTGCTGCTGCGCCGCTTCGTGCTGGTCCCCGCACTCGAGCTGGACTTCGAGCTGGCGCTGCCCGATGGCCGGCGCCTGTCCGACGCGCTCGCGGCGCTGGGGCCTGAGGAGGGCGTGCGCTGGGCCGGGCCGCCGCTCGAGTTGCGCGACGCTACCTAGGACGCGACCGGGTGCTCGTCCCAGCTGGCCAGGCGCAGCAGCGTGGCGCCGTCGACGCCGTGCCCGGAGACGACGCACAGGTGGCCGCCTCGCAACCAGCTGATGACCGGGACGCCGTTCTGCGTCAACTGCCTGTATGGCGTACCGTCGCGCCATGCGACGACTCCCCCGCTTGGTTGCCGAGGCGCGCTGCCGCTGACGATCGCGTAGCCGATTCGCCGACCGCCGCCGTTGGCGTAGAAGATCGTCTTGACCGTGCGACCGTTGATGTGGTCGGTGCGCGAGCCGGTCGAGCGCCAGCCGAAGCGGTCCCCCCAGTAGGGGAAGGACACGCCTTCGACGGCTGCCGCCAGCTCGCGGTGGTCGCTGCGCCTCTCGCCGGGCGCGGCGGAGGTCGCGGGGCGCAGCGTGAGCGCCGCAGCGTCGTGCACGCTCAGCGTGGAGGAGCCGCCGCTCAGGCCGAAGGCCAGCGCGAGCGCGATCAGCGCGGCCGCGATCGCACCGCCGGCTGCCAGCCTCGGCCCAGCGCCGAACGGGCGAGCGCCCGCGGCACGCGCTTGGCGCGGGCCGCGCTCCGCGCGGGCGGCGCGTGGCGAGCGAGCGGCGATCAGCGACTCGACCTGACGGTGCAGCGACTCGGGCGCGCGCACGTCGATCGAGCGGATGAAATCGACCAGCTCTGACTCGCTTGATGGGCGTCGATCGGTCATGGCGTCTCTCTACTGGGCAGGACTCCGCGCGCCCGCATTTGTTCCCGCTTGCTCCCCGAGTCCTCGCCGTGCGCGGGCGCCGGCGAGGACTGGCGCTCCCCCGCGCCGGAGCGATGCTCGCGCTCGGGCGGCTCTGGGGCGTCGGCGAGCAGCCTGGCGACCTGCTTGCGCGCACGGAACAGGCGCGTCGTGATGGTCGCCTCGCGGACTCGCAGCGCGCGCGCCGCTTCACGGTAGGACAGCCCGAGCACGTCGATCGCCACGAGCGCCATGCGGAAATCCTCGGGCAGCTCCGCGATCGTCGCGTACAGCTCCTGGATCTCGAGCGCCTGCTCGGGCCGGCCCATTGGCTTGGGGTCGGCCGTCACGACGTCCTCGAGCGTCGCGACGGTGACCGGCCGGCGCCCCGCGGTCCGGCGGCTCGTCAGAAACGTGTTGCGCAGCACGCGCATGAGGTAGAAGAGCTCGTCGTCGCCTTGCAGCATGCGCGGTCGCGACAGCACCCTGGCGAACGTCTCTTGCACCAGATCCTCGGCATCCTCGCGCGAGCCGCACAGACCCCAGGCCGCTCGATACAAGCGATCGACGTGCTGGCTGAGGGACTGTGGATCGAGGATGCGCATGGCGTGGCCGAGCGGATTCGGGCGGCGAGGCGCTCGGCCCACCCGCGACTGTAGCGCCGCGAGCGATCCGGGCGGCCGCCGGGCGCCGCTCGGTGCCCGCCTCTATCCGGCGCCGAGCCCGCCCACACCGCCATGCGGGAAGGATCGCCGCGCGGCGGCGTCAGAGATCGATGAGGCGCCACGTGCCCGCAGGAGCGGGCGCGCGCGACGCACCGGCCGGGCAAACCATCTGGGAGGCGGGGTGAGATCGTGAAAATGCGCAGGCGCTTGCTGGTGCCGGTTTTCGCGTTGCTGGGCGCATCCGTCGTGATCCTGCCCGCTGTCGCGGGCTCGGAAACGAGTCCGACGATCACCGCGGAAAACGTCGGCGGCTTCTACGGCGAAGAACATCGCTGGTCGCCCGCGCAGGCCACGATCGCGCCGGGTGGGGCGGTCACGCTGAGCAATCCCACGGAAGTCCAGCACGGCGTTCGTTGGATCAGCGGCCCGGCCACGCCGAGTTGCGACGGCGGCGTTCCGGTGGGCACTACCGCGACGGCCTCGAGCACCAACTGGAGCGGCAGCTGCACGTTCACGGCCGCGGGCGTCTACAACTTCTACTGCACCGTGCACGGCGCGTCGATGGCCGGCCGCGTCACGGTGGCCGCGGGCGAAACGACGACAACGGGTGCGACCACGACCGGGACGACCACCACACCGGGGACCGGCGCGGGCACCGGCGGCCCGTCCAGCAGCAGCGCGCCGGGCGCCTCGAACGCGCTCGGCTCCGGCGGCCCCTCGCCATTTCTCGGCAGCGCCGCGCGGGCGCTGAAGCTCGCCGCCAGTCAGCACGGTCGCTCGGTGCGCGGCTCGGTCGCCGTGTCGCAGGCAGGCGCGCATGGAAGGCTCGAGGTCGACCTGCTGGCGCGCAGCGCGTCGCTCGTGCGCGCCGCCCATTCCGCGCAGGTGCGCGTCGGAAGGATGGTGCGCTCCTCGCTGCCTGCCGGGACCGTGCGGTTCTCCGTTGCGCTGAACCGCAGGGCAAAGGCTGCGCTCAAGCGCAAGGGACGTCTGTCTCTGAGCGCGAAGGTCGTGCTCGAGCCCGCCGGCGGATCGGCGGTGTCGATCACG
>DATHGU010000170.1:0-14400 GCA_035317495.1 Solirubrobacteraceae bacterium | reverse complement strand
AGGAGAGAGTGGGCACGCCTTGTTTGGGTTCATGCAGCGAACGAAAGCGTCGGGCGAAATCCTCGACATAGTTGTCGGGTTGCTGCTCGTGGTGACCGCGATCGCAGCGTTCTTCATCCCCTTGGCGCTGGGCGTTTCGTGGCCGATCGCGGTCGCAGCGTTCGTGGCCTTCTTGGCGTTGGTGGTGCTGGTTGGCGTTCCGCTGCTCTACAACCGGCTGGGGCCTTGGTATGACGGGCGTCGGAGGGAACGAGACGACAGCTATTTCTTCAACGGCTGTTGGTCTGGGAAGACCGCTCGACACCGGTGGATGAACAGGCGGTTGCCGAACGATCCCCGCTGTCGTCTTTGTCTGGTTCCATTTGGCGGCGTCGGTCGTATCACCCGGGTGCAGCCATCACGGAAGAACCCGAACTTCTGCATGGCCTGTTTTGAGACGGCGCCGCTCGGCGGCTCGGACATGGAGGTCGGAGTGCTCTTCGCCGACATCCGCGGATTCACGTCCTGGTGTGAGGGTCGGGCACCCGAGGAGGTGGAGCGAGTGCTGAACCGCTTCTATGCGGTCTCGGCGTCCGTGCTGGCAGAGCGCGACGCGATCATCGACAAGATGGTCGGCGATGAGGTGATGGCGCTGTTCCTGCCCGCCTTTCCCTCGTTGCGCGAGAAGGCGTGTGACGTGATGGTCCAAAGCGCCGGAGAGATCCTTCGACGGCTTGGAGCGGGCGAGCAGATGCTGCCGGTCGGCGTCGGGGTCAACTTCGGCGTCGCTCGCGTGGGGAATGTCGGCGATGGGTCGGTCAAGGACTTCACGGCCGTTGGGGACGTCGTGAACACCGCGGCTCGGCTCCAAGGGTGCGCACAACCCGGTCAGATCGTTGTGTCCGACGCGGTCTACGAGCGCCTGGGCGATCAGTACCCTGGAGCCACTCCACTGAGCATCACCGTGAAGGGCAAGGCCGACAGCGTGCCCGTGCATGTGCTCGCCGCTCATCCGTAAACGCGGCCAACACGGATCCGCGCCCTGCTTCCACGAACAGCCTATGCGGTCAGCACGAGAACCTCGATGGGTTCCTGGTGCCAACGGAGGTTCAGGGTGCGCCTCGGGATCTCCGCCACAGGCTCCGCGCCGATCCCCTCGCGGATGAGAAGCTCGCCGCCCCGCCTCGCCCTGCATCCGCGCTCCGACATTGACGGTGTCCCCGAGCGCCGTGAAATCGACGACCGCACCCCCCCACGTTGCCGACGTAGGCGACGCCCGCGTTCACCGCCACCCATGCTCAGCCACGGTCCGTCAGGCGTCCCATAGCCGACGGCGCTCAGCAGCTCGGTGCCTGCTTCCACGGCCTTTCGCCGGTATTCCGGCCCGCTGACGCCTTGCACGAAGAACGCCCTCACCTCATCGCCGATGAGCTTGTCGATCACCGCGTCGTGGCGCACGAGGGTGTCCGTGGCCACCTCGTAGAAGCGGTTCAGCAGCCCTGCGAACTCTGTGGGCGGCGTGCTCTCGCCGAGGGAGGTCGAGCCGCGGACGTCGGCGAAGAGCACCGCGGTGTCGACCTCGACGCCGCCCACCGGCATGTGCTCACAGCAGCGGCTGCACAGCGATGGGTTCTTACGCGAAGGCTTGACGCCCGCCATGCGGACGACGCGGCCACCGAGCCCGCCGAAGAGAGCGAAGCGCTCTTGCAGCGTGGAGCCGAGGGCAGGGGCGAAGCAGGTAGACGACCTCCCCGCCACCCTCCATGGCCCAAAGAGGGCAGTGTGGTCGACCGACGCGCGGGCGCCTACTCAGAGAGCCCGGCCGCTCGCAACGCGTCGAAGAACGCGGTGCTCATCGACGCCCGGCGCGATAACCCCGCACTGCTGCTTCGCGGGGACGAGCGAGCGTCCGAGCAAGGGCCGCGCTCGCGCTCGCCTTGGACGACGAGAAACTGCTGGCGCTGTCGGCCGGATCGCGCTCGCTCCGTAAGCCGATTGCGCAAGCATGGCCGCCGGCCCCGCTGACGACCGGAGTTCGTCCTGAGCGACCACCTCGCCGACGACGCTAAGACGCTCCCAACTGGGCGAAAGCGGCGGTCGAGGCCGTCCGGACGCGCACCTTCCGCCACGCATTCGCGTCGCTGCGAGTGCAGAGCTCCGGCCGACTTGAAGAGTGCAACGACACCCGTCAGCCACATGAGCGCCGAATCTCGAGTAGGCGTCAGCCGGTGACGCGACCACTGCCGCGGGCTACAAGCCGGGAGAGTGGCCCCGAATCAGGCCCTTACGAGAGTTCCGCTGAGTACTCGCGAGCGTAGACTCGTTCTCGTGCAGCCGCCCCAAACGCAGTACGTCGAGCGAGACGGGATCTCGATCGCCTACCAGGTGGTGGGCGACGGTCCGGTCGACCTGCTCGTCTCGCCGGGCTTCGTTTCCCATCTCGATCTGCAGTGGGCGGATCCCGAGAATTCGCGCTTTCTGGCCCGTCTTGCCTCGTTCGCGCGCCTGATCATCTACGACAAGCCGGGTACCGGTCTGTCGGACCCGATACCGCAATTGCCCACGCTTGAGGAGCGCGTCGCCGACATCGAGGCGGTCCTTGATGCCGCTGGCTCGCAGCGGGCCGTGCTGTTCGGCGTTTCCGAGGGTGGCCCCACGTCGGTGCTGCTGGCGGCGATGCGCCCGCAGCGGATCACTTCGCTGATCTTGTACGGCTCGTTCGGGTGCAGCCCGTGGGCTGCGCCCGGGGATTTTTCGGCTGAGGAGTTTGAGCGTGTGGAGTCTATCCGCAATCAGGCGCGCGAGATACTCGAGCATTGGGGCGATGGGGGCCGGTTTATGGAGTTCTTCGCTCCGAGTGTGCCTTTGACCGAGTCGCAGAAGCGCGCGTTCGGGATGTATGCGCGGGCGGCGGCGAGTCCGCGCATGGCCCGGGCGCTCGTTGAGGTCGTCGAACAGATCGACATACGGGACGTCCTGCCGTCGGTGCGCGTGCCGACGCTCGTGCTGCATGTGGAGGGCGACCGCGTGATTCCGGTGGAGGGGGGCCAGGGGCTGGCGGACGGCATCCCCGGGGCGCGCTGCGTCACGTTCCCAGGCATAGACCATGCCTTCTGGCTCGTCGACGGGCTCATCGAGGAGATCGAGCGGTTCGTCACCGGCGCCGTCCAACGCGCCGATCCGAACCGGGTAGTGGCGAGCGTCCTGTTCACGGACATAGTGGCGTCGACGACGCGCGCGGCGGAGTTGGGCGACCGCGCCTGGCGCGAGCTGCTCGAGCGCCACGACGCGCTCGTCAATCGCACCGTCTCAGAGTACAGTGGGCGGGTTGTCAAGCACATCGGCGACGGGGCGCTGTCGGCGTTCGACGGGCCGGCGATGGCGATGCGTTGCGCCGAGGCACTGCGCGATGGGGCCGCCGAGCTCGGCATCGAGTTGCGGGGCGGTATCCACACCGGCGAGTGTGAGGCGATCAGAGAGGACCTCGGCGGCCTGGCAGTCCACATCGGCGCTCGCGTCGGCGCGCTCGCGGGGCCGGGCGAGATCGTCGTCTCCTCAACCGTCAAGGAGCTCGTGGTCGGCTCGGACATGCAGTTCACCGACCGTGGCGAGCACGAGCTGAAGGGCGTCCCGGGCTCATGGCACCTCTACGCCCTGGGAGAAGAGCGCACGCCGCAAGTCGAGCTCGACGGGGCAGCGGGATACATGCGCCGCTCAGACCGCGTGGCCGTCACCCTCGCGCGCCGAATGCCGCGGGCGATGCGCCTCGCCGGGCAGATCGCGAGCCGCGCCGGCTCCTCGGCGTAAACGGCGCTCCCAGCCCGCCGGGCGTGTCGTTGATCGTGGCCAACGTGGCGATCAGCGGGTAGTCGGCACGGCCACGCCGCCCGGCCGTCTCGTTTGTTCCGGTTCGTGCGGATGCAGTCATCGCGGGCGCGCCAGGCTCAGCGATCAAGGTCCACCGCAGCATCAAGAGCGCGGTGCCCGTTGATGCGACGCCGCCGGGCGCCACAGACCCCCGCACTGCTGCTTTCACGGGGCGAGCGATCGTTCCAGGAGACGAGCTCGGCACTATCGAGTCGGACGAGGACCGAGCGCTCTCGCGCGGGCGTGGCTGGCCCTCGCTTCCGTGGTGTATCGACCGCAGCGACAGGCAGGATCTGAGGTATGCCCACGATCAGTCGTTTCTTCGGGATCGCGATCGCGATGTTCTTCGACGATCACGGACCCCCGCACTTCCACGCTCGCCACGCGGACGGCAGCGCAAAGATCCGCATCGACACGCTCGAAGTGATTGAGAGCACGCTCGCACGCCGCCAGCTGCGGTTCGTGGTCGCTTGGGCTGAGTTGCATCAGAGCGAGCTGCTCGAGAACTGGCGGTTGGCTCGCGTTGGTGAGACACTTCAGGAGATCGCACCACTCCGATGATCGGCCTCACCCCAGACATCACTGCCGTTTCCGTCGTGCGCCATGGCGTGCTGCGCCTTACGTTCGCCGACGGTCTGGCCGGCGAGGTCGACGTGCTCGGGCGGATGCACGGCCCCGTGTTCGACGAAGCGCGCACGCCAGCTGGATTCGTACAGGCCACGATCGATACCGAGACCGGCACCGTAGTCTGGCCGGGAGGTGCGGATCTTGCGCCCGACACGCTCTACCAGCGCCTGCGAACGGGCGCTTGGCCGGATCAGCACGTCGCTGCGTGACGCAGTATTTGTCGTGCTATAGGTCGGCCATTCTCGCCAAGGTGGCGTAGTCGCCACCGTTCGTGCGAACCGCCGCGCAGCGCAACGCGCATGCTGCCGCAAAGCGCGCATGCGGCATTCGCATACGCGGAATTCGAGGTGACCCCTTGGACGAGGAGGAGCAGTCTTCGCGGGTTGGCAGCTCGCTTCAACCGCGTGAAAGCGGTAGCCGGGTCGACGCCCACCTGCAAACTCACAGCGATCGGACCACGGCGAGTCTGCTCGCTGCCCTTATTTGGCGAGCCGGCTTCTCCGTAGAGCCGCCCGCCCCTCGGCGATGCAGCGGTTGACTTTTCTTCCCCGCTGCTCGCTTACGTGCGTTGATAGCGTGGAGCCGTGGCCACGACCGTCCCGAGCGATTCGACACCTGAGCGCCTCGCATCCATCCGCGAGCAGATGAAGCTGCTCGCGGATTATCTTTGACCCGACTGGGCTGGGCGAGCGCGTGGCGGCGCTCGAGGCCGAGATGGGAGCCGAGGGCTTCTGGGAGGATTCCGAGCGGGCCGCTGCGGTCGCCGGGGAGCACTCGCGCGCGGCCAAGCGCTTGGAGTCCTTCCGCTCGCTGAGCAGCGACGTCGAGGATCTAGATGCGCTGGCCGAGATGGCGGCCGAGGAGCAGGCGCTGCAGGCCGAGGTCGACGAGCAGATCGCGTCGGTCGAAGATCGGCTAGCGGAGCTCGAGGAGCAGCGCCTGTTCTCCGGGCGCTATGACAGCGGCGACGCGCTCGTGACCGTGAACGCGGGCGCCGGCGGAACGGACGCGCAGGACTGGGCGGAGATGGTCCTGCGGATGGAGATGCGCTGGGGCGAGAGCAGGGGCTTTCAGGTGGAGCTGCTGGAGGTGAGCGCGGGCGAGGAAGCGGGCATCAAGTCGGCGACCTTCCGCGCGTCGGGCGAGAACGCATACGGCCTGTTCGCTGCGGAGCGTGGCGTGCACCGGCTGGTCCGCCTGTCTCCGTTCGACTCCGCACACCGCCGCCAGACGAGCTTCGCCGGTGTGGAGGTGGCGCCGGTCGTGAAGGACACGGGCGAGATCGAGATCAACGAGGACGACCTGCAGGTCGACACCTACAGAGCTTCGGGCGCCGGCGGGCAGCACGTCAACAAGACGGACTCGGCGGTGCGCATCACGCACCGGCCGAGCGAGATCGTCGTGCAGTGCCAGAACGAGCGGTCGCAGTCGTCGAACAGGGCCACGGCGATGGCGATGCTGCGGGCGAAGCTGCTGGAGGCGCGCGAGCGCGAGCGCCAGGAGGAGGTCGCGCGCGAGAAGGGCGAGGTGCAGGACGTCAACTTCGGCTCGCAGATCCGCTCCTACGTCCTGCATCCGTACACGATGGTCAAGGACCATCGCACCGGCGTCGAGATGGGCGACGTCCAGCGAGCGCTCGAGGGAGATCTCGATGGATTCGTGCGTGCGTACCTGCTGTCCGCCGCCAAGACGGGAAGCTAGTGGTGGAGGGCATCACGGCGCTCGTCGCGCGCGCGCTTGACGAGGACGTGGGTGTGGGCGACGTCACGACGGAGGCGACGGTCGGCGAGGGCGCGCGCGCGAGAGGGCTGATCACGCAGAAGGCCGCAGGCGCGATCTACGGGCTGGATGCGGCCGAGACCGCCTTTACGCTGCTCGATCCCGAGGCGCGATTCGAGCGACTCGTCGAGGAGGGCGTGTGGCGCGAGGAGGGCGGGCCGGTGATGTCTCTGCAGGGCCGCGCGCGAGCGCTGCTCACGGCAGAGCGCACTGCGCTCAACTTCCTCGCGCACCTGTCCGGCGTGACGACGATCACGGCTCGCGCTGCGCGCATCGTCCAGAGCACTGGGGCGACAATGCTCGACACGCGCAAGACGACCCCTGGGCTGCGGGAGCTGGAGAAGGAGGCCGTGGCGGTGGGCGGCGCGATCAACCATCGCGTCGGGCTGTTCGACGCGATCCTCATCAAGGAGAACCACATCGCCGCGGCGGGCGGGATCGCGGAGGCGGTGCGACGTGCGCGCGAGCACGCGCCCGAGCTGGCGCCGACGCTCGAGGTGGAGGTGCGCGACGAGCGGGAGATCGATGAGGCGCTGGCGGCCGGCGCACAGCGCCTGCTGCTCGACAACATGGACGACGAGCGTCTGCGTGCGGCCGTCACGCGGGTGGCCGGCCGCGCGCTGCTCGAGGCGAGCGGCGGCGTGACGCTGCAGACGCTCCGGGCGCGCGCCGAGACCGGGGTAGACTGGGTTTCGATGGGAGCGCTGACCCACTCCGCGCCCGCGCTCGATCTGTCCCTGATACTGGAGGTCTCGCCATGAACCTGCCGATGGCGCCTACGCTGCCGATGGCGTCGGCCGAGGACGTGCAGGACCACCTCTCGCCGGCGGAGATCGCGTCGATGAAGGAGGAGGTGCGAGCGCTGGCCACGGAGCGCGGCGCGGTGATCCTCGCGCACAACTATCAGGTGCCGGAGATCCAGGACGTGGCCGACTACGTCGGCGACTCGCTCGGTCTCTCGCGCCGGGCGGCCGTCGCCGAGGCCGAGGTGATCGCGTTCTGCGGCGTGCACTTCATGGCCGAGACGGCCTCGATCCTGTGTCCCGAGAAGATCGTGCTGATCCCCGATCTCGACGCCGGCTGCTCGCTGGCCGCCTCGATCGACGCCGAGCAACTGGCCTCGTGGAAGGCGCAGTACCCCGAGGGGATCGTCGTGATGTACGTAAACACGACGGCCGAGGTCAAGGCGCTGACCGACTACTGTTGCACGTCGGCCAACGCCGTCGACGTGGTGCGCCACATCTACGAGACGCATGGAGCGGACACCGAGATCCTGTTCGGCCCCGACATGTGGCTCGGCGCGTACGTCGAGAAGGAGCTCGGTCGCCGCATGCACGTGTGGGACGGCGAGTGCCACGTGCACGCCGGCATCCGCCCATCCGACATCGAGGCCACGCGCGCGGCTCATCCCGGCGCGGACTTCCTGATCCACCCCGAGTGCGGCTGTACGACGAGCGCAATGGAGTACGTCGCCGCCGGCGACATCTCCGCCGAGGGCGTGCACATGCTCTCCACCGGGGGGATGCTCAAATACGCCGAATCCGCCAGTGCTCGGCCCGCCGGCGAGGCGGGCGCGCAGGTGAAGGAACCCGGCTTGGATTCCTCCTCTCAGCCTGGCGACGCGAATGGCGGCCGTGGCAAGGTCCGCGAGGCGATCGTGGCGACCGAGACCGGCATGCTCTACCCGCTGCAGATGGCCGCCCCGGACGTGGAGTTCATCGCGGCCAACCCGCGAGCGGCTTGTGTGTACATGAAGATGATCACGCTGCGCAAGCTGCGCGACTCGCTGCGGGAGATGAAGTTCGAGGTGCGCGTGCCCGAGGAGATCGCTGTCAAGGCGCGCGTGCCGATCGATCGCATGGTGGCGATCGGATAACATAGCGAATTCGCTATGGAAATCCTCTATGTCTTAGCGAAAGTGCTATGATAGTGTCATGCGCGGTACCAACACTCGTGTTGCCAGCGACCTGATCGCACAGATCCGGCGCACCTCCGGCCTGAGCCAGGCGGAGCTCGCGCGCCGCTCAGGGCTCCAGTCGTCGGTATTGAGCGCATACGAGCACGCCCGCCGCCAACCGTCCGTTGCGGCGCTCGCGCGAATCGCAAGCGCGGCCGGGCTGGAGCTGGCGGTCTCCCCGCTCTCTGACGCCGACGCGCTGGAACGGTCTGGCGGGGTCCTGATCGACGTGCTCGAGCTCGCCGACCGCATGCCATCGAAGTCGCGCGGCGAGCTTTCCTATCCGCCGCTGATCCGGTTGGCGTCGTGACTGGAGTCGCCGACCGCATGCTCGCCGTCCACGACGCGCTGCGAGCGGCCGGCTTCCCGCACGCCATCGGTGGAGCGATCGCTCTCGGTTACTGCACGCTCGAAGCGCGCGGTACGCAGGACGTAGACGTCAACGTGTTCGTTCCGCCGAGCCGCACGCGAGATGTCTTCGCCGCGCTGCCGGACGGAGTCAGGGCGACCGGGAGGGATCTCGAAACTGCCGAACGCGACGGGCAGGTGCGCCTGATGTGGGACGCGACGCCGATCGACCTGTTCTTCAGCGTGCTGCCGTTCCACGACGAGGTCGAGCGCAACATCCGTCACGTCTCGTTCGGCGACCGGACGATCCCGGTCCTCGACTGCACAGGCCTAACGGTCTTCAAGGCCATGTTCGCCCGACCCCGCGACTGGGTTGACATCGAAGCGATGGTCGAGGCGCGCTCGCTCGACGTCGACGAGGCGATCCGGTGGATACGCGAGATGGTCGGAGATGATGAGCGCGTGGAGAAGCTTGCCGCCTTGCGAGCCGGCCGTAGCTCCCAGGGCGAGCCTCAGCGCCCGGCGGGCAGCCCGGCGCGCGACGAACGCCGCTAGAACTCGTCGGCCGTGTGCGGCCCGACGCACGCGATCGCCAAGTTGTCTGCGACGCCCGAGGCCACCTCGCGAACCTCGTCGAAGGTGACCGCGTCGAGCGCCGCGATCGCCTCGTCCGGGTCGATCGACTCGTCGAAGACGATCTTCTGGTTGGCGGCGTAGCGGGCGACGGCGCCCGAGTTCTCGAACGACAGCACCACCCGGCCGGCCGCGTAGGCGCGGGCCCGCTGCACCTCCTCCTCGGTGGGCCCCTCGTCGCGCAGCTCGTCGACGATCTCGCGCATGCGCGTGTAGGCCTCGATGCACTTGGCCGAGTCCAGACCGGAGCCGAGCTGCAGGATCGGCACGTCCGCGAAGGAGTGGTTGATCGCGTAGACCGAGTAGCACAACCCGCGTTTCTCGCGTATCTCGTCGAACAGCCGAGATCCCATCGAGCCTCCGAGCAGCGTCGAGTAGATCGTCAGGGCGGCGCGCTGGCGCACGTCGGCGACGGCGACCTCCGGTCGGTAGATCATGCGCAGGTGCGACTGGTTGGTCTCGCGTTGATCGACCAAGGTCTGCGGCGCGAAGGTGGGAGCCGGCTCGTACGGCTCGGACGCCGAAAGGGCGGGGAAGCGCCCGAAGCACTCCTGCAGCTTCTCTTCGGCGGGCAGGTGGTCGAGGTTGCCGACCAGGAACGCGCCGCCGCGCGCGCCGGCCCAGCGGCGCTCGCGGAAGGCGACGATTCCCTCGCGCGTGAAGCTGCGCAGGTTCTCCTCCGGGCCGAGCACCGTGCGGCCGAGCGGGTGCTCGCCAAACGCTGCCCGGTCGATCAGGTACTCGGCGACCGTCGAGGGCTGATCGTAGGCGCGGTTGATCTCCTGGATCACGACGCCTCGCTCGCGGTCGAGCTCCTCGGCGTCGATCTTCGGGCGCCCGACGAAATCCGACAGCAGGTCGATCGCGGCCGCCGCGCTCTCCGCGCGCACCGTGATGTGGAAGGCCACCAGGTCATGGCTCGTGTAGGCGTTCAGCACGCCGCCCAGTCGCTCGGCGGTCTCGTTGACCTCCCGGTAGGTCGGGTACTTCTCGCCGCCCTTGAACACGAGATGCTCGAGGAAGTGCGCCATACCGTTCTCCGTGGGGCGCTCGTTACGCGCGCCTGCGTCGAACGCCACCAACACGGTCACCGCGCGCGTCCCCGGCAGGGGGATCCGATGGATCGGCAGATCGTTCGATGGGACCGTTGTCGTGTCGATGCTGGTCATCGCCGCGCCCACGATATCCAGCGGCGCGCCGGTTCCAGCCGGAAAGTGGTGCGGAGCCTGCAAAACCCGTTGCATGCAGGCGTTTCGCTCGGCGCCGCGGCGCGCCCGCGCTACTCTCCCGGGCCATGCCAGCGACCGACATCCTCGCCAGGCCGGAGGAAGATCGCCCGGCGGGCGGCGTTTTGCCGCCCGCGCGCGCGCCGATCTCCGATCGCGCGCGCCGCGGCGAGCACGCCAAGCCTCGGCGGGTCGCCGCGCCGGTGCGCGATGATCGCAGCACGGTCGTCGAATTTCGCGGCGTATCCAAGCTCTACGGTCCCGGCGGCATCGGCTTGGAGCGCGCGACGTTCGCGGTGCGCCGCCAGGAGATGGTCTTCCTCGTCGGTCCAACCGGCTCGGGCAAGTCGACGATCATGCGCCTGTTGATCAAGGAGATCGAGCCGTCTGACGGCCGCATTCGCGTCGCCGGACGGTACCTGTCGGAGATCGAGCGCAAGAAGGTGCCCTACTACCGGCGCAACGTCGGTGTGGTCTTCCAGGACTTCAAGCTGTTGCCGAGCCGCACGGTGTACGACAACATCGCCTACGCCCTGCAGGTGACCGGCGCATCGCGTAAGCAGATCCGCGCGACGCTGCCCGACATCCTGCGCCTGACGGGGCTCTCGACGAAGCTGCACAACTACCCGCATCAGCTGTCGGGCGGCGAGCAGCAGCGCGTGGCGGTCGCGCGCGCGTTCGCCAGCCATCCGCCGCTGCTGCTGGCCGACGAGCCGACCGGCAACCTCGACCCCGACACGTCGATCGGCATCATGCAGCTGCTGTATCGCATCAACCGCGCCGGCACGACGGTGATCGTCGCCTCGCACGACAACGAGATGGTCGATCGCATGCGCCGCCGCGTGATCGAGCTGAGGCGCGGGCGAATCGTGCGCGACGAGGCCTCCGGACTGTACGGCGCGCGCGAAGAGAACACCGACGAGCTCGGCGAGCGCCTCAAACGCGAAGCCTCATGAGGCCCGGGTTCTTCCTCAAGGAGTCCCTTCGGTCGATGCGCCGGAACGCCGTCCCGAGCTTCGCCGCGCTGGCCTCGGTGCTCGTCACGACGCTCGTGCTGGGCGTCTTCATCCCGGTCGTCGAGGCGACCAACGGTGCCGCCAACGACGTGCGCGGCAGGGTGCTCGTGGACGTCGACATGACGACCGGCGCAAGCCCCGCCGAAGTGGCCCGCGTGCGCACAGAGCTGCAGCGCGCGCCGCACGTCAAGAGCATCGAGTTCGTCTCCAAGCAGCAGGGCTATGAACACGAGAAGAAGCTGAACCCGCAGGCGTTCGCGCTGATCGGCTACAACCCGCTGCCCGACATCTTTCGCATCACACCCGATCGCCCGGAGAACTCGGGCGCGGTGCGCGCCGAGCTCGACCAGTCGAGCCCGCTGGGGACGCGCCTGGTCACCGATCCGGCGATCGCCGCCGTTCAGAACCGCCAGGCGCAGACCGACACGATCCTGTCGGCGACGCGCGTGATCAAGATCACGATGGCGCTGCTCGCCGCGTTGCTCGTGTTCGCCTCGGTGCTGCTGATCTCGAACACGATCCGCCTCTCGCTGTTCTCGCGCAGGCGCGAGGTCGAGGTGATGAAGCTCGTGGGGGCCACCGACTGGTTCATCCGCTGGCCGTTCGTGCTCGAGGGGCTGTTCCTCGGGGCGCTCGGCGGCGCGGCCGCGATCGGGCTGCTGGGGCTCGCGAAGGTCACGCTCGTCGATCCGCTCGCGAACACCGTGAAGCTGATCTCCCAGCCGGACATGATCGCCTTCCCGGTGCTGATCGCGATCCTGATGGGCTGTGCGATAGCAGTCTCAGCCGCCGGATCGGGTATCTCGCTGCGGCGCTTCCTGAAGGTCTGATCCGTAGTCTGCGGAGGCCATGCCCTCCAGAAGACGTCAGCCGCCGGCCGGCTTCCGAGCGGTCGCGGTGCTCGCGGTCGCCCTGCCCGTGCTGCTCGTGTTGGGCGTGTGGCTGGGCGGACATCCCGAAGAGCTGCCCAGCTTCGCGCGCAGCGCGTTCGTCGCAGATCATGAAACGCGCGTCGTCGACGAAGCGATCAAGCGGATCGCCAGCGACTACTACCGGCCCGTCGCCAAGGGGCGCCTGACCAACTCCTCGATCTCAGGCGCCGTCGCCAGCCTTCAGGACCGCTTCTCGCACTACCTCTCCCCGCGTGAATTCCGCGAATTCAACCAGCCCCCCAGCTTCACCGGCATCGGCGTGTCTGTCTCTCCGAGCCGTGTCGGGCTGCTGATCGCGCGGGTCTTCGACCGCTCGCCGGCGGCTCGCGCCGGGCTGCGCGAGGGCGATCAGATCGTGGCCGTCAACGGACGCAAGCTCGCCGGGGTCTCGGCGGACGCCGCGATCGCGCTGATCAAGGGCCCGCCGGGAACCGACGTCAAGCTTGGCATTCGCCAGCGGCGCAACGGTCGCACGCGAGAGAACACGCTGACACTGACGCGCGCGACGATCTCCGAGCCGGTCGTCGCCTCGGAGACGAAGTCGGTGCGCGGCATGAAGCTCGGCGCCGTCGAGCTGGCGACCTTCAGCCCGGGCGCGCACGGCGAAGTGCGCGAGGGCATCGAGCACGAGCTGCGAGCGGGCGCGCGCGGGATCGTGCTCGACCTGCGCGCCAACGGCGGCGGCCTGGTCGAGGAGGCGCGCCTGATCGCGAGCATCTTCGTGCAGAAGGGCACGATCGTCTCCACGCGAGGGCGCACGCAGCCGAGCGTGACGTTGACGGCCGCCGGCGACGCGATCTCTCCGTCGATACCGGTTGTCGTGCTGGTCGACGCGAACACCGCCTCGGCCGCGGAGATCGTCACGGCTGCCCTGCAGGACCACCATCGCGCGACGGTCGTCGGGACGCACACATTCGGCAAGGGCGTCTTTCAGCAGGAGGAGCCGCTCTCCAACGGCGGCGCGCTCGACATCACGGTCGGCGAGTACTTCACGCCGAACGGGCGCAACCTCGGTGGGGGCGGAGTCAAGCAGGGTGCGGGCATCACGCCCGAAGTGCGCGTCGCGCACGGAGTCGACGGCGAACACGGACTCGCCATGGCGCTCAGCACGCTCGCGGCGAAGGTCAAGTGAGCGGCCCGCGCTCGCGCGGGCGCGCACGCCGCGCGGGGGGACCGGACTCGCGGGTCGTGTGGCCGCCGAAGGAGCGCCAGTCGGCTCGCTCGGCGATCGAGGCGCTGCTGCGCGAGCGTGACCTGGCCCACGGCTTCGAGCGCCACGTGCAGCGGGCGGCAAGACGCGCGCGCGAGCGCGGGCTCGACGTGCACGACGACGTATCGGCGCGACGCGATCTGACGGACCTGCCGACGTTCACGATCGACCCGCTCAGCGCGCGCGACTTCGACGATGCGATCTCGGCGGAGTCGCTCGCGGGCGGCAACACGCGCGTGTGGGTGCACATCGCCGACGTGAGCGCCTACGTGCGCGAGGGCTCGCCGGTCGACGTCGAGGCGCGCAGGCGCGCCACGAGCGTGTACGCGCCGGGCGCGGTCGAGCCTATGCTGCCCGAGGCGCTGTCCAGCGACGCCTGCTCGCTGCTGCCGGCGAGCGAGCGCCTGACGGTCACGGTGGAGCTCGAGCTGCGCGGCGCGCGGGTTCTCAGCGCGTCCTTCTATCGCTCGCTGATCCGCTCCGACGAGCGCCTCGACTACGAGCGCGTGGACCGCATCTTCGCCGGGCGCGAGCAGGCCGCGGAGCAGTGGGCCGCGCCGCTCGCGGCGGCGCGCGAGGCCGCGGCGGCGCTGCAGCGAGCGCGCGAGCAGCGCGGCGCTCTGGTGATCGACTCCGAGGAGCCCGAGTTCGTGTTCGACGACCAAGGCAACATCGCGGAGATCCACGCGCGCGCCCAGACCGAGTCTCATCGCCTGATCGAGCACCTGATGATCGCCGCGAACGAGGCTGTCGCCGCCCTGTTGCAGCGCCAGAAGGTCCCGTGCCTATATCGCGTCCACGAGCGGCCCGAGCCGGAAAGCATCGA
>DATHGU010000169.1:0-2813 GCA_035317495.1 Solirubrobacteraceae bacterium | reverse complement strand
CGCCCACCGCCCATACGTCGGCGAGCCCCTGCGCAGGTCGACGCCGACGTCGAAGATGCGCCCGCGCGCGCAGCGCACCAGCTTGGCGACGCCCGGGCCGATGTGGAAGTGCATGCCGCGCAGCACCCCGCGAGCCGAGCGAGAGTGGTTGTCCTGCACGAAGCGCTCCTCCGGCGCGATGCCCAGCTCGGCGTGCCATTCGCTGCGGTATGTCTCGCAGAAGAAGCCGCGCTCGTCGCCGTGCGCGACGGGCTCGATCGCCACCATGCCGGCGAGAGGGGTGGGAAGGACGCGCATAGGCGCAAGAGGGTAGCCGTCGGGGGCGGGCGCGCGCGGCCGGGACTGCTCGGCTTTGCTTGACTGCGCTGATCGCAGCGACCTCAACCCAACCGCTGATGGCCGCGCCGGCCGAGCCTTGCTGGGCCCCCGGTCCCGCGCGCCCGCGACTGGGCGACGGAGTCCTGCACGTGTGGCGCGCCGACCTCGAGGCGGTCGGCGACGGGCTGAGCGAGCTGCTCGATGACGGCGAGCGCGAGCGCGCGGCGCGCATGCTCAGGGACGGCGATCGGCTGCTGTGGACGCGCGCTCGAGGCGTGCTGCGAGCGCTGCTCGGCCGGTATCTCGAAGCAGATCCGCGAACGCTGCGGTTTGCGACCGGCGCGCACGGCAAGCCGGCGCTGGCGGAGCACGAGCGGCTGTTCTTCAACCTGTCGCACTCTGGGGAGATCGCGCTGTACGCGTTCGCCCAGGGCAACGATGTCGGCGTCGACCTCGAGGTCGACCGCCGCGTGCTCGACCGGCCGGCACTCGCCGCGCGCGCGTTCGGCGTTGCGGAGGCGCGGCGGCTCGAGGCGCTCGGTCCACAAGCCCGCCAGCGCGAGTTCCTGCAGACCTGGACCCGCCACGAGGCGGCGCTGAAGTGTCGCGGCACGGGAATCGGCGCATACCGCGCTGACGCGCAACCGGAAGGGCTATGGATCACCGAGCTCGAGCTCGGCGCGCGGGCGATCGGCGCCCTGGCAGTCGAAGGCCACGTGCGCGAGCTCCGCTGCTGGGAGTGGGCCTAGACAGACGCAGGCGGGCGGCGGTTCGGCGCACGCCCCACATGCGCACGGAATGGCGCCTAGAAGATCTTCAGCGTGATCGTCTGGCTGTACGTCTTGCCGGCTGCGACGACGCTCAGGGCCATACGCACGCCGGCCGCTCGCTGGCGGCGCAGCAACTTGATCACTCCGCGAGCCACGCGAATCGGCACGTGCGCCGTCCCCCTGCCCGGCAGCGCGAAGGCCGTTCGTCCCCAGCTCGACTTGCTCGCCTGTCGTCCCGTAGGCGTGAGTGTCGCGACCCCCTGGCAGCCGTTGGCCGGCCGGCAGAAGATCGCAACCGCGGTGACCCGGCTGTGGTTGACGCCGTCGGTCTGCGGGCTGAGGTGGATCGGCGCGAGCGCCAGTGGTAGGCCGTGCTTCCCGCCGGGGCAGATGTGCGTGGCATCGGGGCCGGTGCCGAGCGTGACGCGCATCATCAGTTCGACGTTGCGGTTGACCGCGAAGCCATCGTTCGCGGACGTCACCGCCGGAGAGAGCGTCGCGCCATTGCCGGTGCCCTGATCCTTGATGAACGAGTCGGTCGTCGCGCCCGTGACGGCGCCGAGCACCTGATACGGCACGCCACTTCGATAGATGTTCGGGACGTAGCCCCCGCTGTCGTTGAATGCGACGTAGTCTCCGGCGCTGACGCACAGATTGACCGGCACATACGTCGTGATCGTCGAGCCGTTTGCGCCGCCGTCCCCGCACACCGGGAGGTCGAACCCCTGCGAGGTGATGTTGACCTGCGCGCCTCCCCCCGCCAATGGGGTGAGGTCCTGGAAGTGGACCGTCGTCAGCGGACGAGGACCACGCGGAGCGGGCTGCGCGCAGCCCTCGACTTCGATCTTCAGGGCTTGGCCGGTGGCGGGGACGCGAGTCTCGCCGCCTGGCTGCGAGAAGTTCCAGAGGGCCGTGTCGGCGCCGTAGTGGAAGGTGTGGAAGGTGCCGTTGGGGGCGTCGGGAGCCGGCGGGACCTGCGTATACGTGCCGGAGTAGCTGAGGTGTTCGGCCGTGTTCAGGGTGGCCGGCACCGCCAGCGGGCTTCCGAATGTCGTTATGGCTGCCTGGCCGGCCGCGGGGACCAAGGCGGCGGCGAGCAGAGTCAGCAAGGCGCCCGTGAGCATGCTTGAGAGGCGTCGAGGGGTTTGGATCGACTGGCGTTTGGGCATCGGGATCGTATCGGCATGTCCTGACGCTCCTCTGAGCCGAGCCGAATCAAACGGACAGACCTCCGGTCGCACGCGATGCCACGCCTAATGCTTGCCGTAGCCGAACGATCGGGTCAAAGGTCGATTTCCTCGGCGGATGCGTCACGGTAGTCCGAGATCGCGGTTCGAACCTGGCTACTTGACGGCTCGGGGGCCGCCCTGGACGCACCCATCCAAGCGTGGAGAGCCAAGTCGTGCAGCCCGATCGCGCCCGCTATACATCCGGCGCGGAGCAACCGCTGCCATGTGAGGCTGGTGCACTCTACGACATCGTCTGCGACATAAAGGGCGTGTGCCCAGAAGAGTTGGCCACCTGGCGAGTCCCAGTGCACTGGACGGGAATCGCAGTAGTGGACATCCGCGATCGGCGCATGAGGCGGGGCCCCATCCCGTACGTAGTGCGCCAAGTTGGACAACCGCCAAAGCTGAAAACCCCGGCTGCGCGCTAGCGAGTCAACATCGGCGAAAAGGGGCCGACCCGTGTAGAGCGCGTTGAACTCCACCTCGATCTCCATGA
>DATHGU010000168.1:0-3140 GCA_035317495.1 Solirubrobacteraceae bacterium | reverse complement strand
TGTTGCCGTACTGCGCGACGAGCGTCGCCTTGCGCGTCTGCTGGTCGAGCCTCAGCACGAGCCCTCGCGACGGCCCCGTCGGGTCGACCGAGGTGCCGCCACCGGTCAGCCGGCAGCAGTGGTCGTCGAACACACTGACCGTCGAGTCTGGCTGCAGCATCACGTCGTGCTGCCATTCAAAGTTGGCGCCCGGACCGAACTTGAAGCTCGAATCGCTGCCGCCGAGCGTCCACTCGATCCTGCCGCTGGCGATGTCGACGAGATAGGCCGCCCAGGTGTCGCGCATCGAGACGAGGAACTCGCCGGCGCCGGTCAGCTGGATCGAGTTGATGTGGTAGGCGTCCCAGGGGAAGCCGTTCGTCGGCAGCGATGCCTGGGACTGGCCGAGCGGGATGTGGTCGATTGCGTCCCAGTTGCGCAGCAGCTTGCCCGTGCGCAGGTCGTACTCCTGCACGGCCGAGTCGATCAGCGCGCCGTTGTACGCGCCGCCGTACTTCGAGAGGTTCTTCGGGATGTTCTTGTTGGCCGTGACCCAGGCGCGCGCGCCGTCGATCACGATCTCGTGCAGCGTGAGCACCCACCCGCCCGTTGCTTTCAGTCGCGCCACCGGCTGATAGCGCTGGTCGACGACGACGTATTCGCCGCTTTCGGTTGCGCCCGTGTTCGTGACCTTGCCCTGCCACCACGCGAGCGCGGGCTTGCCGTGGTAGGTCTGCAGGCTGAGGTTCGCGGCGACCACCTTTTCGGGCACGGGCTGGAACCACACCGGCTGTAGGCGTCGGTCGAGGATCAGCGGCCCGCTCTGACCGACGATCGGCGGTTCGTTGAGGTCCAAGAAGTTCGCTGTGAAGATGTAGCCGGGCGCGAGCTGCGAGGCCGGCGCGTTCTTGGCGATACGGATTTCGGGCGGGTGCAGCGTGGGCGCCGTGACATAGCTGTAGGCGCCGTGGGTCGTGTACTGGCCGACCGGCGGCGCCTTGGAGCCCGCGAAGGCAGCCGTCAGCCCAACGAACACGGCCAGGACCAGGCCAATCGCCAGCGCGAAGCGCCGCACCCCCCTCGAGACCGCCGCGTCCGGCGCGGGCAGCGACAGGAACGTCAGCAGCGCCGCCGCGCCGGCGCAGCCGGCTCCGATCCTGTATGCCAGCCGGAAGCCGTTGGTCAGCGCTTCGGGTACCTGCTCGCCGGTCCCGATCAGGTGCGTCGTGTGCTGCGTGGCGAGCGTGATCAGCACCGCCAGGCCAAGGCCGCCGCCGACCTGGCGCGAGGTATTGACGAGGCCGGAGGCGAGCCCTGCCTGGCCCTCCTTCGCACCGGTGGTCGCCGCGATCGTCGACGGCACGATCGACATCGCGATCCCGGCCGCCACGAGTAGCCCGGGGATCATGACGTAGACGATGCCGCTGCCGCTCGAGCCGATGAAGCTCAGCAGCACCAGCCCGGAGGTCAGCATCACCAGGCCGGCGCCGAGCACCGGGCGCACGCCGAACAGGTTCACGAGCTTGCCGGTGCGCTGCGCGACGAGCATCAGCACGAGCGTCATCGGCAGGAAGATCAGCCCTGTGTGCAGCGGCGAAAGCCCAAGCACCTGCTGCAGGTAGAGCGAGTTCAGCACCCACATCGGGAACAGCGCGGCGCTGAACAGCAGCACGATGTTGTTCGCGGCCTGCAGCGTCTTCGTCAGCGCCTTGAACGGGATCAACGGGTTCGACGCGAAGCGCACCTCGATCAGGCCAAACACGCCGAGCAGCACAACCCCGAGGATGATCGGGCCGAGCGCGTCGAACGTGCTCCAGCCCTTCAGACCTGCTTCGACGACGCCGTAGACGAGGATGATCTGGCCGATCGTCAGCGTCAGCGCACCGGCCAGGTCGAACGTCAGCTCGCGATTGCGGACGCGCTCGGTGACCACCGCGTAGGCCACGATCGCCACGCCAATCGCGATCGGCGGGTTGATCAGCAGCACCCAGCGCCAGCTCAGCGCTTCCACGATGATCCCGCCGAACAGCACGCCGCAAGCGCCACCGAGCCCGTTCATCGCCGCCCAGATGCCGATCGCCCGGTGCAGCTTCGGCCCCGGCGGGAACGACGCCGTGATGATCGCCAGCGAGCAAGCCGCCATCAGCGCGCCCGCGATGCCCTGGATCGCGCGCCCGCCGATCAGCCAGCCCTGGCTCGGCGCGGCGCCGCCGATCAGCGACGTGACGGCGAATAGGACCAGCGCGATCGCGAACGTGCGCCCCTGCCCGTAGTGGTCGGCGACGCGCCCGCCAAGCATCAGGAACCCAGCGAACGTGATCGCGTACGCGTCGACGACCCACTGCAGTTCGGGCGAGGTGAAGCCGAGGTCCGATTGGATCGACGGCAGCGCGACGTTGACGATGCTCAGGTCGAGGATGACCATGAACTGCGCCACGCAGCAGACGGCCAACAGCCACGCCGAGCCCGCGCCGCGCCGGCTCTCGGCGGGAGCGGTCTCCGGCGGGCGTGGACTCGCTGTCGCCTCGACGCTCATGCTCGCCTATCCAGCTGCGATCGAGGGCGGAAACGCCTGGTAGGCTGCGCCGTCGAGCACCCGAGCGACGATTGGAGCCCGCCCCATGAGAAGAACGCCACTGACCGCCATGCTAACGGCCCTGGCCGTCCTGGCGAGCACGATCGCGGTGGCCGGGTGCGGCAGCAGCAGCTCGTCCTCATCCTCGTCGACGAGCACGACGCCGACGAGCAGCAAAACGCCGACGAGCACGACGACGACGAAGAAGCACAAGTCCAAACCGGCCTACTAGCCCTCACCCCGATCTCCGGGGAAGCGACGCGGCGTAGCTGATAACCCTGACCGTCTTGGACGTGCCGAGCATGTTGCCGGCTGAGTCGAGCGCCTGCACCGCCGCGTACGCGTACTCCACGGGCAGGGTCGTCGAGCTCTCGAAGCGATCGGCTCCTATCTCGGCCTGCGCCTTCAGCGATCCAGGGTGCCGGCCGGCGAGCACGCGCCAGGAGGCCACCTCGGTTGCGCCGTTCCAGCTCGCGTGCACGATCGTCTCTTCGCCGGTGTCGTTCAGCGTGGCGAGCACCGCGGGCGGGGCCAGCGGCCGACCCGTCCAGGGAAAGCGAAAGGCCCGGTAGAAGGACATGTCATA
>DATHGU010000167.1:0-5743 GCA_035317495.1 Solirubrobacteraceae bacterium | reverse complement strand
CCGTCGATCCGCCAATCGCCGACGCCGCTCCGCGCCAGATCCCCTACGACGTGCTGCTCGTCGCCGGGGGCTCCAGCTACGCCTACTTCGGCCACGACGAGTGGCGCTCGGTGGCGCTCGAGGTGAAGTCGCTCGACAGCGCGCTGAAGACTCGCGGACGGATCCTGCGAGCCTTCGAGGGAGCCGAGCTCGAGGACAGCCGCGATGCACAGGCGAGCTGGCTGACGTTCGTGGTCGTCGGCGGAGGCCCGACGGGCGTCGAGATGGCGGGCCAGATCGCGGAGCTCGCGCGCGACACGCTGCCCGCGGAGTTCCGCGACAGCGATCCACGCTCGGGGCGGGTGCTGCTCGTCGAGATGGCCGACCGCGTGCTGACGACGTTTCCGCAGTCCCTGTCGCGGCGCGCCGCCCGCGCGCTCGAAAGGATCGGCGTCACGCCGCTGCTCGACCACACCGTGGTCGGGATCGACCCCGAGTCCGTCACGATCCAGGCGCGCGACGGCACGCAGACGCGCGTCGCGACGCGCACGGTCATCTGGGCGGCAGGCGTTACCGCGTCGCCGCTGGCGCGGATGCTCGGCGAGGCAAGCGGCGCCGAGGTGGATCGCTCCGGACGGCTGACCGTCGAGCCTGATCTGACATTGCCCGGCCACCCGGAGGTGCTGGCAGTCGGCGACATGGTGCGCGTCCGCGACGTGCGCACAGGGCAGCCAGAGGTCCTGCCGGGAGTCGCGCCCGTCGCGATGCAGCAGGGCCGCTTCGCTGCCCGCCTGATCGGCGATCGCCTGCGCGGCCACTCGACTGCGCCGTTCCACTACCACGACAAGGGCAACCTCGCGACGATCGGGCGGGCGCGCGCGGTGGCCGATATCCGCGGCCTGCGCCTCAGCGGATTTCCCGCATGGCTCACGTGGCTGGTCGTACATCTCTTCTACCTGATCGGGTTCGAGAACCGGCTGCTGGTGATCGTGCGCTGGGCCTACAGCTTCTTCACGCGCGGCCGCGGCGCGCGCCTGATCACCGATGCCACCGGTGAGCCTCCGTTGCAATCGCAGCCGGCCGCGGGGGGCGAGCGGCCGGCTCCCGAGCGCTCCCTCGGCTAGGACGATGCGCGTGCTGTTCGTCGGCGATGTCGTGGGTCCGCGGGCCGTTGAGTGGCTTGCGGCGCAGCTCCCCCGCCTCAGAGCCGAGCAGCGCATCGACGTAGCCGTGATCGACGCCGAGAACTGCGCCGCTGACGGGGAAAGCATGACGCTGGGCTGCGTGGAGCGGCTGTTGGGTGCCGGCGGCGATGTGATCACCGGTGGCAACCACGCCTTCGAGGGGTCCGAAGTCGACGCGGTGCTCGGACACGAGCGCGTGCTGCGGCCCCTCAACGTGGCCGACGGCCTGCCCGGGCGCGGAGCGCTCACGACCCGCGCCGGAGGCGAGGAGCTTCGCGTGGTCGTGCTCGCGGACCGCGCGGCGCTCGAGGTCGCCCCGCTGGCCGCGCGCATGGCCGTCGAGCCGTACGCCGCGTGGGCCGCCCTGCCTGCCGGGCCAACGACGATCGTCGAGATGCACGCGCTGTCGGTCACAGCCAAGCAGGGGCTGGCCTACGCGCTGGACGGCGAGGTCGCAGCCGTCCTCGGAACGCACACGCACGAGCCGACGATCGCGCTCGACGTCCTTCCCCGCGGGACGGCGCTGGTCACGGAGGTGGGGATGACCGGAGCGCGCGACGGGCCGCAGGGCATGCATGCCGACGGCGTGATCGAGCGCGTGCGCGGGCTTCCCGCCGAGCAGCTCTCGCCGATCCGCCCGGCCGACGGCGAGATCGTGCTCGGCGCCGTCCTGCTCGAGATCGAGAACGGCCTTACACGCCGCATCAGCCGCCTCACCTGACGCAACTCGGCGCAGTTTGTCGCCGTCATGCCGCGTGGCGCACAAACAGGCGGTCGGGCGCCTCTCCTTTGGCCAGCCCCACGATCGCCTCGGCCGTGGGCGGCGCTTGCAGGATCCCCTCACGGCCGTGACCGGTCGCCCATGCGAGGCCCGAAACACCGCTCTCGCCCACCAGCGGCATACCGGTGGACGTGGCCGGCCGCAGGCCGATCCCGACCCGCTCGACCTGCAGATCCTCGACCGCGGGGAGGAACGTGGCGATGCGGGTGAGCACCTCGACGACGGTGCCGAGGCGCGGCTGCGTGGCGTAGCCGGCCTCGCGCACGCTCGTGCCGATCCAGTAGCGGCCCGCGCTGCGAGGAACGACCGGCCCGTCGACGGATCTCACGATCCGTCGGCATACGCGCGCATCGAGCGGACCGCTTGCCAGCACATACTCGCCTGCGAGAGGTCGAACGTCGGGTGCGCGAACGGCCGGCGGCAGCCACGCCGCCTGCGCAGTCCATGCGCCCGAGCTGGCCACGACCAGACCTGCGGAGGCGGTGCGGCCATCGGACAGGCTCAGCGCCTCCAGCCGCCCCGCGGCGTCGAGGAGGCTCGAGGTCGGCTCCACGCCCGCCTCGAGCGCGACGCCGCGCGCCGAGCATGCCGCCGCGAGCGCGTCGATCAAGGCGACCGTGTCCACGTGCGCGTCGTCGGGCGCAAGCAGGCCGGCGAGCACGCCGCGCAATCCCGGCTCCTCCTGCACGCACGCGTTGTGGTCGAGCGAGGCGTGCTCGATGCCGGCGGCCGACAGCACCGCGCGCACGGCCTCGAGGCCGGCGAGCTGCCCATCCCCCAGGGCGATCCTCAGCGAGCCGTCGCGCCGGTAGCCGATGTCGAGACCGGAGGCGTCTGTCAGCTGCTCGGCGAAGCTCCTCCAGGCGGCCATCGACGCGAGGTTGAGCTCGCCGTGCGCGCCCTCCCATTCGTGCGGTTCGGTGGGCGCGAGAATGCCCGCGGCCGCCGAGCTCGCTCCAGCGCCGGGCACACCTCGCTCGAGCACGCGCACTGACAGACCACGCTCGGCCGCGCGCCAGGCGATCGACAGGCCGATCACCCCGGCGCCCACCACCAGCAGGTCTGAGCTCTCGCTGCGACCCATACGGTTCATCCTAAGCCGGGCCGAGCGCCGCGAAGGTGGGTACGACCGAGCGCCTACACTGGGCCGGTGTCAGCGACCGCCGCCGATACCTTCAATCCGAAGCGATGCTCGGTGTTTCGGATACTCGAGCGACGCTACGAGCGGGAGACGTCGAGCGCGACCCTCTCCTATGCGCTCGACGACCTCGTCTTCGAGGAGATCGTCGCGTTCCCGCCGGGCTCGCCGGAGCTGAGCGGCGCGCGGGCGCAGGCGTTCGACGCCGTGCTCTCGCTGCTGCACCTCGTCGCCGGCGTCAGCTACTACAAGGCGGCGGCGCCGCCGCGCATCGAGAGCGAGGCGCGGCCCGGCCCACTGGTCGCTTCGCTGCTGGAGGACGTCTACAGGCTCGGCCTCGGCGAGTTCGCCTATCGCAACGGCTTCGACGCGCCGATCAGCGTGGCCTTCCCCTCCGACGAGCCTGCGCCGCCGCCGCCGACGCTCTCTTCCGGAGCCGGCAGCCTCGTGCCGATCGGCGGCGGCAAGGACTCCGCGGTGGCACTCGAGATAGCGCGCGCGGCGGGCCCCGTGACGCTGTTCTCCGTCGGCGATCGCGCACCGATCGCGCGCACCGCCGAGGTCGCCGGGCAGCCGCGCCTGATCGCCGAGCGTCACATCTCGCCGCAGCTGCTCGAGCTGAACGAGCGCGGCGCGCTCAACGGCCACGTGCCGGTCACGGCGATCGTCTCGCTCCTCGCGCTGGCGACGGCCGTGCTGCACGGTCACGACCGTGTCGTGATGGCCAACGAGCGCTCGGCTTCGCAGGCGAACGTTCACTGGCGCGGGATCGACGTCAACCACCAGTGGAGCAAGAGCTACGCGTTCGAGCAGGGCCTGCACGCGGCGCTGGCGGCCGAGGTGGTGCGCGGCGTGGACTACTTCTCCGTGCTGCGCCCGGCCAGCGAGCTCGCGATCGCGCGCGCCTTCGCTCGCATGCCCGCCTATCACGATGCGTTCACGAGCTGCAACTCGGTCTTTCGCTTGACGGGCGATGGCGGAGGCTGGTGCTGCGACTGCCCGAAGTGCCGCTTCGTGTTCCTCGCGCTGGCGCCGTTCATGCGCCCCGCGCAGCTCGTCGGGATCTTCGGCGTCGACCTGCTCGAGCAGGGCGATCAGATCCCCGGCTTCATGGCGCTCTGCGGCTACCAGGCCGACAAGCCGTTCGAGTGCGTCGGCGAGCGCGAGGAGTCGGTGGCCGCCTTCCGACTGCTCAGCGGGTCCCCCGAGTGGCGCGAGCACGCGGTCGTGCGACACGCCCGCGAGACGATGCTGAGCGTCCTGCCGAGCGACGTCGCCCGGCCCGAGCAGATCCTCGAGCTCTCGACGCAGCACAATGTCCCCGAGCCGCTGCTCGCGTCCGCCCTTGCGCATCTCCGCGCTTGACGGGCGACGCGTCGGCATCTGGGGCGCCGGACGCGAGGGAGCCTCCGCGTATCGCGCCTTGATCGCGCTCACCAGCCCGAGCGAGATCGTAGTCGTGACCGACAGCGCCGCCTCCGCGGAGGAACGCGCGCCGTTCTCGGATCGCCCGGCGGTGCGTTTCGCGCACGGGCCTGCCGGCCTGCGAGCACTGGAGGCCTGCGACGTGGTGATCCGCTCGCCCGGCGTCAGTCTCCACCGGCCCGAGGTCGAGCGGCTGTACGACGGCGGCGTGCAGATGACGAGCGGAACGAACCTGTGGATGGCCGAGCACCCGGACGCGAGGACGGTCGCGGTGACGGGCAGCATGGGCAAGAGCACGACCTCGGCGCTGCTCGCGCACCTCGCGCGTGCGCGCGAGGAACGGGTCGTGCTCGCCGGCAACATCGGCGAGCCGCTGCTCGACCATCTCGCTCCTCCGATCCCGCCCGATCTGTGGGTGCTCGAGCTGTCGAGCTTCCAGACCGCCGATCTCGAGGGCTCGCCGGCGATCGCGGTCGTGCTCAACCTCGTTCACGATCACCTCGACTGGCACGGCTCGTACGAGCGCTACTTCGCCGACAAGCTGCGCCTCCTGCACGACCGCGACCGCGTTCACGCCGTCCTCAGCGCGCGCGATGCGCGGCTGCGGGAGATCGAGCTTCCCAAGACCGTCAGCTGGTTCGGAGCGCCCGGCGGCTACGACGCCGACGGCCAAGACGTCACGTTCGAGGGTCGGACGGTGCTGCGCGGCGCGGACTCACCGCTGCTCGGCGAACACAACGCGCTGAACATCTGCGCCGCGCTCACGGCGCTCTCCGCGCTCGACGAGCCGCTCGGCGGCGCGCCGCCGGTATCCGACCTCGCCGGCGCCCTGCGCGACTTCCACGCCCTCCCCCACCGTGTGCAGCCGGTTGGGCGTCTGGGCGCGGTGACGTATGTGAACGACAGCATCTCCACGACCCCCGAGTCGGCGATCGCGGCGCTCAACGCGCTCGCTCCTCGCCCGATCGTGCTGATCGCGGGCGGCTTCGACCGCGAGCAGGTCTATGACGGCCTGGCCGCGACGATCGTCGATCTGGACTTGCTCGCGGTCGTCGCGCTCCCCGACACGGGCCCGCGCTTGCTGGATGCCGTCCGTACGGTCGCCGCGCGAGTGAAGGCCACGCCGCCCGCGCTACTGCAAGCGGACGACATCGACGCCGCCGTGGCGTCCGCGGCCGCGGCGATCGACGGCGAGGGCATCGTGCTCCTCTCGCCGGCCGCGCCGAGCTTCAACGC
>DATHGU010000166.1:0-7889 GCA_035317495.1 Solirubrobacteraceae bacterium | reverse complement strand
GAGATCGCCCAGCCATTCCAGTGGAACTTCACCCGCCAAGACCTCGCCGAGATGCTCGACCGCCTCGACCAGCGCCCCTCCCGAGACCCGCCGCTCGCGCACGCAGCTTGATCAACGACCGTAGTTGCGGCGGGCAGCACTAAGGGCCTTGACCACGGCCAGTGCGGCGCGGGCTCACAGGTAACGTTGTCCGATGGTTCACGCGCCAAACCGGTCGGTCAATAGCCGAGCCGGTGGCGCCAACGCTTGATGCCGCCGTTCATGCTGGCATGGTCGTATAGGGACTTCCTGCCGGCCGCACGCCACTCTCCGGCCTTCGGCCATCGATCTCGACCCTCGAGGAACTCGCGCATCTCCGCCTCAATGCGCTCGTCGGTCCACTTCGTCGGACGCAGCGAGCCGTCGGCTTGCCTGGCGAACACGTAGTCCGTGCTACGTCCACGGGGGTTGGCTCGCAAGATGCCGGAGTGGACAAGGTCAGCGACGTCCTCCTTAGCGGTGCTCAGGCCGACTCTGGCGATCTGCTGGTATTCGGCCCGCGTGAAGCGTGACCGCTGTTTCATCACGAGATCTGTCAAGGCCTGCTCTTGGCGCAAGTTGAGCTCGGTTCCGTCGCGCACATGCGCGGAGATGCGAGCGAGCGTGTCCACGCGCGCAGCGACGCGCTCATACTCAGTTGCGAGGCCGTCGAGGAAGTACTCGAGCCAGGGCCCGAGGTCCTTGTCGTGCCGTCGCACCGTGCGCAGTGCGAGAAGGTACGCGTCCTTGTCGCGCGCGTAGTGGCGCTCAAACGAGAACACCCGCCGCTGTAGGAAGCCCTCGCGCAGGAGCACCATCCCGGTGATCAACCTCGCCATACGTCCGTTGCCGTCGGCAAACGGGTGGATCCACGTCACCGCCCAGTGCGCAACTCCAGCGAGCGCGGGAACGGGGTAGGTCTCGCGTCGCGCTCGATTCGTGGTGAGCCAATCGCACAGCCAGTCCATGTAGCCGGGCACGGCCACGGCCGCCTCGCCTTCATGGAACACCTCCCCGCTAATGTTGTCCGCGACCACCGCAATACCGTCGCGCCATGCGCCCTCGTGGCGCGGCTCAAATCCTTGCTTTGTGCCTCCGAGTCGCTGCGTCAGTGTGCCGTGGATCCGGAGCAGTACGTCAGGCTCGTACTCGAGGGTACCTTCGGCGTGGAGGTCGTCGATGAGTCTGAGGGCGCGCACGTAGTTGACCAACTCGATCTTCGCGCGGGCATCGGGTGTCAGTTCGCCCCCGACGGCTCGCTGTGCTTCGATGAGGGGGAGGTCGTTACCCTCGAGGAGATTGCTGTAGTGCACCGACTCGGCTTGGGCGATCTTGCGCATCTCAGCCTCTTGCGCAGGATGGATTGCGGCCGATTCGACCTTGCTCTGCGCCACGCTGATGTGCGCGAGGCGATCTGACGCCAAGGCGGAATACTTAGCGAAACGGATGGCGAGCTCGATCTGCCCATCCTATCGAGCTTCTCCTAAACAGCCGGACTTTTCCACGCGCAGATGGCCGTTTTGCAGGTATTTGGCGCTAATCAGCCGACTTTTCTGAGGCTAATCGGCCGGAGGGCAGCGACATCGTCGCAAATATTTCCTGAATCAATCGGCCGACTGCCCCGACCTCGACTGCACCATAAACAAGGGCCTTTTCCGCGTCTGGGGCGTTTTTCCCCAGACTATTCGGCCGGCGCCGCCAGGGTGCGCTAAGCGGCGCTGACCTGCGCCATGAGCTCGCCGGCGACCCTGTCGGTCGCTGCACCGGTCCCGCCGAGCAGACGGCGCGAGAGCTGCGCGCGGCGGAAGTACAGCGGCGCGTCGTGCTCCCAGGTGGCGCCGGTGCCGCCGTGCACGGAGATCATCGTGCGCGCGGCCTGGTCGAGCGCGCGGCCGGCCACCGAGCGCGCGGCGCTGGCGGCGAGCGGGAACTCGGCCGGGGCCCCGCCGCGTGCCCAGCCGGCGTAGTAGAGCAGCGAGCGTCCGTTGTCGAGCTGGCGCAGAACCTCGGTGAGCGAGTGCTTGACGGCCTGGTAGGAGCCGATCGCGCGGCCGAACGTGTGGCGCTCCTTGGCGTACTCGACGGACACGTCGAGCGCAGTTTCGACGCTGCCGAGCGACTCGGCGGCGATCAGCGCCTGCGCGAGGTACCAGGACGCCGCGAGTGACTCCTCGGAGGCGTCGAGCAGCAGCGCGGGCGCGTCGCTGAGCGTGACGTGCCCGAGCGAGCGTGTCGCGTCGTAGCGCGCGGCGGCCTCGATGCTCACGCCGCTCGCGCCGGCCTCGATCGCGACGCCGACCGGCCGACCGTCGAGCAGCGCGACGCCCACGAGCAGGTCGGCGCCGGGGGCGTCGGGAACGAAGGCGAGGCTTCCGCTGACGCGCGCCTGGTCCCCGTCGGCCGTGGCCGTCGGCGGGGCGAAGCGCTCGAAGCCGCGGGGCGGGTCGACCGTCCAGTCAGGCGACAGGTCGTCGGGCGGGCTGACCGGCAGGTAGGCGGCGCGGCGCTCGCCGGTGGCGAGCGGCTCGAGCAGCGTCGAGCCGGCCGGGGCATCGCCGAGGATCGCCGTGGCCGGCAGGTGCCCGAGCAGCGCGATCGCGGCGAGCACGCGGCCGCACTCGCCGAGCACGAGCATCGCGTCGAACGCGTCCAGCCCGGCGCCGCCGTGCGCATCGTCGATCAGCAGGCCGGGCCAGCCGGCCTCCTTGGCGGTCGCCCACAGGTCGGGGAGCGCGCTCTCGTCGCCGTCGAGCGCCTCGCGCGCGGCCTCGAACGTCTTGAAGCGCGACAGCGCGCCGCGCGCCGCCTCGCGCAGGAAGACCTGCTCGTCGGAGAGGGACAAGTTCATGCCGCGGCCGCTTCCTTGGAGCGGAGCTCGGAGAAGGGGATGCCCTTGTCCAGGCGCGGCGCGGGGGGCAGGCCGAGCACGCGCTCGCCGATCGTGTTGCGCAGGATCTCCTCGGTGCCGCCGGCCGACTTCAGGCCGGGCAGGAAGGAGATCATGTAGGCCCACTCGCTGCCGTCCTCGAGCGCGTCGGGGCCGATCACGTCGGCGATCACGTCGCCGGCCCTGATCGCGCCGCTGACGATCGTGATCTTCGCGAGGCCGGCCTCCGGGCCGGGGACCTGGCCTTTCTGCAGGGCCGAGAGCGTGCGGTAGCCGGTGAAGCGCACGGCGAGCAGCTCGCTGGCGATCTCGCCGAGCTGATGGCGGACCTCGGGGTCGCGGCGGGCGTCCGCGTCCGCGGCGATCGCCTGGGCGAAGCGCGAGGAGTTGTAGCCGAGGCCCTCGCTGCCGAGGCCGATCGTGACGCGCTCGAACATCAGCGTCGTCAGCGCCGTGCCCCAGCCGTTGCCGACGCCACCCACGACCGCGTCGGCGTCGATCGCGACGTCGTCGAAGAACACCTCGTTGAACTCGGCCTCGCCGGAGATCTGGCGCAGCCCGCGCACGGTCACGCCCTGGGCGTCGATCGGCACGATGAACATCGTCAGGCCCTTGTGCTTGGGCACGTCGGAGTCGGTGCGCGCGAGCAACAGGCCGTAGGAGGCGAACTGCGCGTTGGTCGTCCACACCTTCTGGCCGGACAGGCGCCAGCTGCCGTCCTCCTGCTGGCGTGCGCGCGCCTGCACGGCGGCCAGGTCGGAGCCTGCGGCGGGCTCGGAGAAGAGCTGGCACCACACCTCGTCGCCGTGCAGCATCGGGCCGAGGTAGCGGCCCTTCTGCTCATCGGTGCCGTGGGCGATGATCGTCGGGCCGAGCATGCCCACGCCGATCGCGTCGAGGATGCCGGGAACCTTGGCTTTGGAGATCTCCTGGTTGCAGATCACCTGCTCGATCGGCCCGAGGCCCTGGCCGCCGTACTCCTTGGGCCAGGTCACGCCCGCCAGGCCGCCCTCGGCGAGCTTGCCCTGCCATGCGCGGCGCGCGGCGATGATCTCCGACTCGTCCTCGATCGCCCCGGGGCCCTCGAGCACGGGAGCCTCTGACTTGTGCTGCTCAAGCCAGGTCCGCACCTGTGCGCGATAGGTGGCCTGCTCGGGTGTGTCGTCGAGATCCACGGTGTCCTCCTTTGGCTGACTGACCAGTCAATCTATCGCAGAACGGTACTCCACCGGGCCCGTTCGTGTCGATCGAGCTGCGCCGCGCGGCGGCGCAGCCGTTCAGGCTCCTGGGGGAATCGGGCGCTCGCGGACCGGAGCCTGGTGGTAGACGCCCTGGAAGCCTCGATCGAGCAGCTGACGAGCTTGCGTGCCGGGGTTCGGCGAGTGCAGCACGACCACCCCGAGGCGCACGCCACCCCGCTCGGCGGTCGCCACGAGGCACCTGCCGGCCAGAGCGGTGAAGCCGGTCTTCAGGCCGGTCAGCCCCGGGTAGTGGTAGATCAGCAGCGGGTTGTTGTTGTACAGGTACAGCTTGCCGCCCTTGATCGGGAAGGGGAGCTTGGCCGACAGGGTCTTGACGATGCTCGCCAGGCGCGGCTGTTCGAGGTCGGCGCGGGCGAGCACGGCGAGATCCGACGCGCAGGAGAAGTTCCCCGCGTTCACGTACCCCGAGGGCGAGGAGAAGCGCGTGCACCCCATGCCGAGCTGCGCGGCCTCTTCGTTCATGCGCGTGACGAAGTCGCCGACGCTCCCGGCCACGTGCTGAGCGAGCGCCACCGCGGCGTCGTTGCCCGATGGGAGCAGCAGCCCGTAGAGCATCGTCTCCAGGCGCACGTGCCTGCCGAGCGGCAGCACTCCGACCTTCGAGCCGGCCGAGTTCACGGCCGCTTTGGTGATCAGCACGCGCGCGCTGGGTGGGTCCGACTTGACGGTCAGCAGCGCGGTCATCATCTTCGTGAGGCTGGCCACGCGCAGGCGCTCGTCGGGATTTCGCTGCCACAGGACCTGGCCGGTGGACAGGTTGAACAGCAGGCCTGCGCGCGGCGGGTGGCGGAAGGCGATCTGCACGGCGTCCTGCCGGGGCAGTCCGAGCCCCTTGAGCCCGAGCGGCGGCTTGCCCAGCGGCAGGCCGATCGCCGAGCGGGTCGGGACGGGCACCGTTACGGTGCGGGGGCGGGCGCGTTTGGCCGTCGACGCCGAGGCGGCGCCCGAGCCGCCGCCGCCGGACTTCGAGAGCGCGACCACCAGCACGGCCGCCGCGAGCACCGACAGCGCCAATGCCCCGAGGCCGATCGTCCGCCGCCGACGGCGCCTGCGCTGCCGCGCGTTCTCGCGCCGCCGCCGACTCTGGTCGGGCGTCATGAACGGGGAGCGGGTTGGCTGTTGCGTGGGCATGGCTCGTGATGTGCGGCAGGTGCGCTCAGCGGGGAGGATTGCGCAGGGCGCCGACGATCCCGATCGCGAGCAGCAGCAGGATCAGGATCGAGAGCAGGCTAGCGATGGTAAAGCCCTGTTCGACGATCGCGCTGAAGGTGAGGAAGGCGAAGCCGGCGATGAACACGAGCACCGCGCCGAGCACGAGGATGCGCCTCATGCGAGCGGGGCGGGCGTGGGCGGGGCGGCGGGCGTGAGCGGCATCGAGGCTCAGTACAGCGCCCGCGGCGGCGGCGGCGCCTTGCGATGCCCGGCGAACAGCCGGATCAGCAGCAGGCCGAAGGCAAAGCCGCCGATGTGCGCGAAGTACGCCACGCCTTCGCCGCCGCCGACCGGGCTCGCGAGGCCCGCGGTGCCGAAGTACAGCTGCTCGAGAAACCAGAACCCGAGCAGGAACACGGCCGGAACCTCGACGATCGTCACGAAGAACACGATGAACACCAGCGTCAGCACACGCGCTCGCGGATAGAGCAGCAGATAGCCGCCGAGAACCGCTGCGATCGCACCGGAGGCTCCGAGCGTCGGCGCGGTCGAGTCGGGGCTTACGAGCACCTGGGCGCCGAGCGCGACGAGGCCGCCGAGCAGGTAGAAGGCCAGGTAGCGCAGGCGCCCCGTGGCGTCCTCGACGTTCGGCCCGAAGATCACCAGGAACAGCATGTTGCCGAAGATGTGCAGGAAGCTGCCGTGCAGGAACATCGAGCTGAAGGCGGTCTCCCAGGTCGCGGGCTGGGAGCCCGGGCTGCCCGTCACGCCCGGCATGCCCTGGCAGGCGACTGTGCTGACGGCGCCTTCCAAGCCCGGCGCAGTGGCGAGGTCGCAATGGCTGCCGGGGTGGGTCAGCTCGTAGGGGATCGCTCCGTAGTGCACCGCGACGTTCTCGGCGGGGCCTCCGAAGAAGCTTCCGCCGTGGCGGATCTCCAGCAGGTACACGACCACGTTGATCGCCACCAGCACGACCGTGACGATCGGAAACCGCGCCAGCGGGATGTTGTCTTTGAGGGGGAACATGAGGCCGGCCCCGAAGGCCGGCCATGCAAACTACCCGCTTGCGGCGAGCGGGCCGACACCTGCGCGGGCCTGCGGCACGTGCTGGTCGGCGTGGTAGGAGGAGCGCACGAGCGGGCCGGCCGCGACGTGGTCGAAGCCGAGCTCGTAGGCGGCGAGCTCGAGCGCGGCGAACTCGTCCGGGTGCCAGTAGCGCACGACCGGCAGGTGGCGCTCGGAGGGGCGCAGGTACTGACCGACGGTCAGCACCTGCACGCCGTGCTCGCGCAGCGCCGCGAAGGCGTCGACGAGCTCGTCGTGGGTCTCGCCGAGTCCGACCATCAGCCCGGACTTGGTGACCACTTCGTCACCGCCCATCTCGCCGGCCAGGCGCAGCACGCGGCAGGAGCGCTGGAACTCCGAGCCGCGTCGCGCGAGCGGGTAGAGGCGGGGGACCACCTCGACGTTGTGGTTGAAGACGTCGGGGCGCTCGGCGATGACCTTGGCGAGCGGCATCTCCTGGCCCTGGAAGTCGGGCGTGAGCACCTCGACCTGGCAGTCGGGCGCCTGGCGGCGGACCTGGCGGATCACTCCGACGAACGCCGAGGCGCCCTTGTCGGGGAGGTCGTCGCGGTCCACGGAGGTGATCACGGCATGACGCAGTCCCATGCGGGCGATCGAGCGAGCGACGCGCGCCGGCTCGAGCGGGTCGTTCCAGGTCGGCTTGCCCGTCTTGACGTTGCAGAAGCCGCAGCGCCGCGTGCAGGTGTCGCCGAGGATCATGAACGTGGCCGTGCCGCGCTCCCAGCACTCGCCGACGTTCGGGCAGGCGGCCTCCTGGCAGACTGTGTGCAGGTTCTCCGAGCGGATCAGCTCGCTCAGCTCGCGATAGCGCTGACCGCCCGGCGGCGGCACCTTGAACCACGGCGGCTTGCGCTCGCGCAGCGGGCGGACGTCGGAGCCGAGCACCTTCAGTACGTCCATGCCGCCCGGGTTGGCTCGCGAGCGGGTGGCGTTCATACGGGCACCGCCTGAGGCGCTGCGGCGGCGATCGATTTGATCGGCTCCGCCCCTGTCGGGGCTGCGCATACGGATGGCGTCGTGTCGATGCCGAGGCGGGCGGCGGAGACCAGCCGCTGGCGCCTGCCGAGGGCCTCGCAGAAGCGGTAGGCCATCTCCTTGCGAAAGCACGCGAGGCCGGGCGCGTCGCTGGCGCCGAGCTCGCACGCGATTGAGGTCATCTGCACGTCGGGCAGCCCGCATGCGACGACCCGGGAGAACGGCTCGAGCTCGTTTTCGACGTTGACGGCGAAGCCGTGCGTGGCGATGCCGCGCGAGACGTGCACGCCGATCGAGGCGATCTTGCGATCTTCGACCCACACGCCGGTGTAGTCGATGCCCTCGTCGTGGCGCGAGCGTGCGGCGATGCCCTCTACGCCTAGCGCGTCGATGATGGCGGCTTCGATCGTGCGCAGATAACGCCCGACGTCGTAGATCGCGACGATCGGATAGCCGACGAGCTGTCCCGGCCCGTGGTAGGTGAGCTTGCCGCCGCGGGCGGTGCTCGC
>DATHGU010000165.1:0-4767 GCA_035317495.1 Solirubrobacteraceae bacterium | reverse complement strand
CCGCACGTGAACGTGAGCAGCACGGGCGACGGGCTTTTCGCCTTCAGGTCGAGGCCGACCTGCGGTTTGGCGCCGCCTTTGATGAAGCCCAGTTCAGCTTCGAGGGGCTGGCTCGTCGAGATCCCGCCCGCGGCCGTGGGACTCGACTGGCAGGGCTTTTTGGATGAGAGCTGTTCGCAGCCGCTGAGCGCGAGGCTCACCGTCGCGCCCTTGGGACCGCTCCATTCACCCGAGAGCGTGCTCGCGGCGCAGGAGACGATCGTGCCGCCGGTCGTTTCGAGGATCGCCTGTTTGATCTGAGCCGAGAATTTCGGTTTCGGGCCGGGCCCCGGCTGCCATTCGAAGGCGCCGTGGCTGCCGGGGCTTTCTTCGATGCAGTTGCCGCGCGTGAACGCGCCGCCCGAGCCCACTTTCACGCAGCGCCCGAGCGTCGGTAGCGCCGGCGCGGAGCTCACCTCGGCCGACGCCGGCAGGCCGATGTTTCCCTGCTCGTCGATCGCGCGGATCGCCACGTAGTGTTCGGCCGAGGACGGGATTGCGTAGCTCTGCTGCGTGCCCGCCGCCGCCGGCGCCGGCGCCCCGCTCAGCGGCGTCGCCGAGTCGAAGTTCTCGGCGGTGATCGGGTTGGCCGAGGTGACGATCTGGTAGGTGCTCGCCGTCCCGCACATGAGGTCGTCGCCCGGCGCGGTCCAGGTGAGTACGCGGCTCGCCACGCTCGCGCCCTGCGGGAGGCCAGGTTTGACCGCGTCACGCGTGTAGTCACCGGAGTTGGCGATGTCGTGGTGGAAGTTCGGCCACGAGCTGGGCGAGCAGGCCCCGGCCGGGGTCGTGTACACCGACACTGTGCCTTCGCGCGTGATCGAGATCACGTCCTTCTTCGCCGAGGAGCTCGTGTCGAGCGTTCCCAGCGAGCCCAGCGTCGGTGTCGCCACGCTCCAGCCGCCGGTCAGCTTGGGCCATGCCGTGCTCGCCGGATTGCCTTCGACGTTGTACGCCTGCAGGTCCTGGGAGGCGGTCCCCGCAAGGACCTCCTGTTTGGGCGCCTGGCCTGTGACGTCGCCGACGGCCTCGCCGGTGATGAACGAGAGGTCGTTGTTGACCGCCGGGAAGCCCGGTGAGAACTCGCCGCTGTTCGCCTGCCAGGACGCGGTGAAGTCCTGGCTGCCCTTCTGGTAGTCGGGGGCGACGACGTCCAGCGCGCGCAGCAGCCCCGCGACCGGCCCGAAGAAGTTGGTGCTCGCGCCGTCGAGCGTTCCGAACGCGGGCTCGCCCACTGCCGGGAAGGTGGGCGTGTCGGTCTTCCCGTTGCCCGCGCTGAAGTCGGTCTGCAGCGCGTTGTACTTGCCTTCGCTTTCGCCATAGCAGGAGCTGCCGTCGGCGTTCAGCACATAGCCCGGCCCGGCGTCGGGGAGCAGTCCGATCTTGGCGCCTTCGCCGCCTTCGGGGCAGTTGATCGGCGCGACGACGGGCGAGCCGTCGATCCCCTCGCCCACGTCGGGGAGCAGCCCGGCGTTGATGATGCCGATCTTGACCGGCCATCCGGAGCGGAACGCCGCGGCGGTGCATTTCGCGCTCGCGCACGCAAAGCCGCCGGTGGCGCAGGAGGGCGCGTCCGTCGAGCAGCCGCTCGCGTTGATCGCATACACGCGCGAGTTGCCGAAGGTCAGGAGCGACCCCAGCACGCCGAGCGAGGCCGTGGTCGTGTGGGAGGCGTTGATTTCGCCTTCGTTGCCGTGACCCGAGACGTACTCCTCGTTGGTCCCGACGATGATGCTGGGCGGGTTGTTGGGCCCGTCGAGGTGCGCGACGGCCGCCGTATCGACGATCTTGCCCTGGTCTTCGTTTTTGTCCTGGCCCGCGGGCACGTTGGAGTTGAACGTGACCTGGTGGCTCTGCGGGTCGATCGAGGCCACCTTTTCGGGGTCCTCGACGAGGACCGGGAAGCCGCTGACGGCCGTCCCATCGGGGTGCCATGCGTACACGTGGCGGTCCTCGCCCGCGGCGATTATGTCCTCGCCGTTACCGGCGCCCGCGTCGAGTTTGGCGAGCACGGGCGAGGTCACGAAGCCGCCCTCCGTGCGCTGGCGGGTGCCGAAGCGCTCGTGCTCCCATGAGGGGTTGCCCGCCAGCGGCGCGCCCGAGAATTCAGGGTTGGCCGTCTCGTGGAAGACGAGTTTGCCCGTCGAATCCCAGGCGTAGACGTGTCCCTGCATGTCGTCGGCCACGATCTCGGTGCGCCCGTCGCCGAACAGGTCTCCCGCCGCCGGGGCCTCGATGATCGAGCCGTAGTGGGCGGTGGATACCTCGCCGCTGGAGAAGGCGTGCTCGCCGGTGTGCAGCGGCAGCGGGTCGGTGTGCACGGGCCAGCCGGGCAGGTCTGACGCTTTCCCGGTAGAGGCGTCGTACTGGTAGGCGTGGATGATGCCGTCGGAGTTGGCGACGACCAGCTGGTTGGTGTCGTTGCCGGCGAGGTCGGCGAGGACCGGGCTGGCGTTGCCGTCGCCGCGCATCTCGATCGGGAAGCCTTTGAGCATGTCCTGGTCGCGGTGCAGGAAGGCCTGGCGGCGGTTCTCGCCCGTCATCGCCGGACCCGGCGCGCCGCTCGCGCTCTTGACGACGACGCGGATCGTGAAGGCGTAGGGCAGCGTATTGGGACGCCCGTTGGAAGTCTGTGCGCTCCCGCCGTTTTCGTTGCCCGTGAAGGACGCCGGTTTGCCGGGCGGGAACATCGCCTGCAGCGTCGCCGTCGGGATGTTCGCGAGCGGGCCTTTGAAGGCGCTCGAGTGCACGGTCGAGCCGTTGCAGTAGGACGAGGGGACGGTGGCGAAGTCGCCGCTGGACGACGTCGTCGCGTTGTTGGGCTGCGCCCCGGCAGCGACTTCGACGCGGCACGTGTAGCCCGTCCGGGCGTTGACGTAGCCGTTGACCGCGATCGAGGACTGCGCCGGGTCGAGTTGTTCGAACCATTCCGGCGAGGTGATGTCGGCCTGCGGTGGGATCCAGCCCTGCGCGGCCGCTTCGACGGACTTGTACGCGTCGATTCGCCCGTAGCCGTCCATCTCGTCAAAGCCCTTGCGCGTTGGGTATTTGAACGTGTCGGGCAGCGGCCCCTCGGCGCCGCCTTTCTCGTCGGCGGCGAAGGTGCTGCTGAGGTTGGGGTCGGTGCAGCTGGCCGCCATGCCCACGCTGCACGCGGTTTCGGGCTGCTGCGCGGTGTTGATGTCGTCGGCCTGGCCCCCTTCGCCGGCGTCGGCCGGCGCGGACCCCGAGCTGGGCGAGTTCGAGCCGAGCGTCGAGGAGCCGTTCACCGTCGTGCCGGCGATGTTGCCAGAGGCCATCAGCTGGCGCACCTCGTCGGCGGTGACCGGGCAGGGGGTTCCGTCGACGCGGGTGCAGTCTTTGGCGGCTCCCATTTTCGCGCCGCCTCCGCTCGTGCAGGTGCCATACAGCGAGGCGCCGCACGCGTTCAGCGCGGCCGCGTAGACGAGCCCGGCGACGCCGGCGCTCTTACCGGTGGCCTCGGATGAGCACGAGGTGGCCGGCACCGAGAGTTCGATGCGGGTGCCGAAGTTCGTGCAGCCGTCGACCTGCAGGTATGAGGGCGGCTGGTTGGTGATCGGGATGCCTTCTATGTCAGCCGGACCTTCGATCGCGTTGACCACGATCGCGTGCGGCAGCGCGCCCGGCTGATTGTGGTGCTCGGCGGCCTCGTCGGCGGCGGAGGCGATCACGGCTACGCCGTGGTTGTAGGCGTAGTCGATCGCTTCGCGCGCCGACACGGGGTTGCTGATCGTGCCAAGGGCCTCCTGCACGACGTCGACGCCGCGATCGGTCGCGTACAGCGTCGCCTGCGCGAAGCGCTCGCCGTTGGCGACGAACGACTCGCCAACGCGCAGCGGCAGCACGGTGCAGTTCGGGCACGTGCCGAACTCGCCCGCGCTGACGTTCGCCTCGGCGGTCGAGTCCTCCATCTCGCCGGTGCCGTGTCCGTACTGGACATCGTCGTAGGGGTCGTTGGTGTTGTCGACGAAGTTCCAGCCGGCGATGTCGCTCGCGTAGCCGTTGCCATCGTGGTCTGAGCCGTCGGAGAAGGCGATGATCAGGTCCTCGGGCGCCAGCATTCCTGCCTGGCCGTTACGGCACGACGAGGTGGTCGGCGGGTTCGTGCACTGCGGGTAGGTCTGCACGACGTGCGCCACGCGCGAGTCGCACGCGTAGTCGAGCGTGTTGAAGGCACCCTGTTCGAGCACGTCGTAGGGGATCGGCCCGCTGCCACCCGGCGTCCCTCCGGGCATGCCGCCGTGGGCGTTGAAGTCGCCGTCTGTGGCCGCGCGCGCCGACCCGCAGTTGACACCCGTGGAGGAGTCGTAGGTCGTGCCAAGGTCGTTGCGCGGGGCGGGCAGCTCGCCGGCGTTGATGAGCACCTTCTTGCGCAGCTGCAGCATGTCGCCCGTGTCATTCCATTTGATGCCCGAGTCGAGCTCGCCGATCGCCACGTCGGGACGGCCGACGGTGACGTTGAAGCCCGTGTGCAGCGGCGTGCCCGCGGCGATGCAAGAGCCGGTTCCGGAGGGCATCGTCGCGTGGGAGTCGACGAGGCTCATGCCCGTCACGCCGCACAGCTCGTCCTGCTGGGAGTTGTTCTGTTCGATCGTCAGTTTTTCGCCCGGCACTTTTTCGTTTTTGGGATCGGCGGGCGTCGCTGCGAACTTCCACCCGAGGCCACCGAGATTCGTCGGCACGTGCCCGGGCGCCAGCGCCCAGCTC